>DATBBR010000146.1 GCA_036270875.1 Acidimicrobiales bacterium | reverse complement strand
CCATGGCCATCCCAGGCGTAGGCAGCCCTCATCGCCACGCTGGTCGCCAGGTTGGGATCGACCACCGGGGTGCCCTCGCCGGCCTGCACCAGAGCGTCCGCCAGCTGGGAGCTGTTCAAGGACCTGGAGAGATAGGCCGTGACGCCCCGGCGAAGAGCTTCGAACAGCCAGCGCTCGTCGGTGGCCTCGCTCAGGACGGCGACTCGCCACGAGGAGCTCAGTCGCACCAGCTCCCCGGCGAGGTCGAGCGCCTCTGACCCCTGCCTCCCCACGTGCACCAGGACCACGTCGGGCCGCAGGCGGGCCACCGCGGCGGCGACGTCCTCGTCCGGACTCACGTGCCCGACGACGTCGACGCGCTCGCGATACCGGGCGAGCACCGCTTGGAGACCATTGCGGATGATCTCGTCGTTGTCGATGAGCACCAAACGAACCGGTCGGTTCTCGGTGGTTCCCTCAGGCAGCTGCTCGATCATCACGGCTCCGTCCTGTCTGCCTTGGCCCCCCCACCTCGACCTTGTCCCTCCGCTCACGTGGCCACGCCACCTGATCCGGGAGGCTCGGGGATCGCGGTGATCCTCGCATTTCGGACATCTCCCCCTTTCCTTCGCCACGACCGGACAACGGTCGATCAGACCGCAAAGCATAGTCCCGCTTCTGGCGGCGAGAAAGCGCTACCACACGCCACTTTCCTGCCGAGATAGGGGCTGTGCGGTATCGCACCGTGTGGCATTGCGTGCGGGTATGCGCTCACGTGCCGATGATTACCGCGATGCCCTGAGGGGGGTATACGGCACCATGTCCCAATGACGAGTCCACGCCAGAACCAGATCACGGCTCGTCAGACCCCATCTGGTCGCCGAAGCAATCCATTTCTTCTCGTGGGTGGCAGGCCCCCACCGCAGCGACAACGTTCGGGATTCTCGTCCCCGCCAGCTAGGCCGCACTTTCCGGAATTCGGGGGGACGGATTTTGCGTTTTATCGCCGCTTGACGCCGCTGACGATATGTCATGTACCTGACAGATAAATCGTTAATCGACATGAGGATGGCTAAACGTCATTTCCTTTATGACGCGATTGTTTCCCACGGCCAAGGCGCGAGGAGGCAAGCGTGGCCTTGACAGACGCTCTGCCTGCGGGCCCGTAGGGGCCCAATCAGGCCGACAGCAAGCGAGCGCGCAGCTGAGCTGGCGGTCAGGTCCTCGATCGAGGTATTAGGGAATCAAGATCAGCCGGCCGAGAGTGAGTGAGAGGCGCTGAGATCCACCTCTTCCTCCTGGCCACCGCTTCTCCGAACGATGTGATCCCGGGCCTCGTACAGGCGATGGCGGCGAATCCGGTCGACGGCCTCGTCCACGTCGTCGCAGCTTTCGATCCCCACGGGCCGCCCGTCCCGGATGACCTCGCAGCCGCCCGGCACCTCGTTGATCGCCCAAGTTGCTATCCACGCTGGCATAGTCCACCTCCCAGCACGAGGGAGCCTAGTCCCCGACGATCCGATCGTCCACGGGCGGAGAGGACAGAGAGGGGTTGGGAACACGCCCTGGATCCCCCGTTCGAGGGAACTTGCCTCGTTTCGGGAGGATACGGGCATTTCGACCGAGAACGGTGCGGCGCCCGACTCTCAGGAGGTTGATGATGCGCCGCCTCGTCCCCTTAGCGGTCACGCTCGCGCTCGCTCCCGTCATGCTCGCCCCATCCGCGGGCGCCGCCGTACAGGCGGTCTCGCACCGGCCGCTCCTATCAGTCGGAGCAAACAAGTCGAACAACTGGTCGGGCAACAACCAGGGCACCCTCGAGCAGGGGAGCAAGCTGTTCAACGAGGTGGCCGGGGACTGGACAGTTCCGACGGCGACGAACCACAAGGCCGGAGAGGCCGAGTTCTCGTCGACCTGGGTCGGCATCGGCGGCGGGTGCATCGACGCGTCTTGTTCCACGACCGACTCGACGCTCATCCAGGCCGGCACCGAGCAGGACGTGAGCGCACAGGGCGTCGCCTCATATTCGGCCTGGTGGGAGCTGATCCCGGCGACCAGCGTCACCATCAGCACCGTCGGGGTGAAGGCAGGCGATCACATCCATGTCGACATCGGCGAGGCGGTGGCCAACTCGAATGTGTGGACGATCACGCTGAAGAACGTCACGTCCGGCCAGACCTTCACCATGACGACTCCCTACAGCTCGACCCACGCCACCGCAGAGTGGATCGAGGAGACGCCCGTCGTGGTGGGCACCTCGGGGACCGGCGTCGGGCCCCTGCCCAACCTGTCGAGCGTCAACATCGACCTGGCCAAGGCGAACAACGCCCCCGCCGGGCTGAAGGCGTCCGAGGAGCTGCAGCTGATCGACTCCAGCGGCAACCCCCTGGCGACCCCGTCGGCGCCCGACACCGACACCGACGGCTTCAACGACTGCGCCTACGCCAGCAGCTGCTCGGCGCCCACCAGCTCCTAGCAGCCGTTGCTGCTCGCGACCGGTTCGACGGGGCCGGCCCTTCGGGGCCGGCCCTGTCATGTCGGTCAATGTGAGCGGTTCCTCCGGATCGGGTAGGTCGATCGGGGGGCCCTGTGGAACCAGAACAACGGCCGGTTTCCCGGCTTGGCGACGAGGGTGGTCCGAGTACGTGTCGAAGCGCGAGGTGCGGGTGACCCGCTGATGGGCAAGCTGGGGCGTTTCCTGACCACCGTGGGGGCCGCCGGCACCGTGCTCGGACTGGCTGCCCTCGCTCTGGTCCCTGTCGGCGGCGTGCTGGGCGGGGCCTCCCACACTCTGGCCCTGAGCCAGCCGGTTCGACTGAAGCCCCTCGATGTCCCGTCGAAGGTGTACGACTCCAAGGGCGGCCTGCTCGCCGTGCTCCAGGACGCCGACTATCGGGCCCCCGTCTCGCTGTCGCAGGTGCCGCCCACGGTGGTCCATGCCGTGCTGGACGCCGAGGACGCCACCTTCTACCAGCACGGAGCCGTGAGCGTCCCCGCCATCATGCGCGCGCTGAAGAACAACGTGTCGTCGAGCGACGTCCAGGGCGGTTCGACCATCACCCAGCAGCTGGTGAAGAACGCGGTGCTGGATTCGCAGCGCAGCATCAACCGCAAGGTCCACGAGGCCGTCCTCGCCTTTCGCCTCGAGCAGCAGATGTCGAAGGACCAGATCCTGGAGCGATACCTCAACACCGTGTACCTGGGCGAGGGCGCCTACGGGATCGAGGCGGCCGCGCAGACCTACTTCGGGACCGACGTCAGCCGGCTGAACCCGGCTCAGGCCGCCCTGCTCGCCGGGGAGATCCGCAACCCCGAGGGCGACGACCCGATCCGTCAGCCTGGGGCGGCGGTCCAGCGACGGAGCCAGGTCCTCGACGGCATGGTGGCCAACGGCCACCTGAGCGCAGACGAGGCCGCCCTGCTGAAGACGACCCCGCTGCCAACGACGCTTCATCCGCCCCCGTCGCCGCAGGAAAGCCCGTTCGTCGCCGAGGTCAAGGCTGCCGTCCTCGACACCAGCGACCACCGATTCGACGCGCTGGGCACCACCACGGGCGACCGCTTGAACGCGCTGTACAAGGGTGGCCTGACCATCACCACCACGCTGGACCCCGCCCTCCAGCACGACGCCGAGCTGGCTGTTGCGGCTGAGGTGCCGAACACCGGAGGACGGTTCACCGCCGCGGTGGCGGCCATCGAGCCGGCGACGGGGTTCGTGCGTGCCCTCGTCCCCGGCAACCCGGGATCCAACGCCAACGGCTTCGACGTGGCCACCGGTCGAGGGGGCGGTGGGCGTCAGCCCGGCTCGTCCTTCAAGCCAGTGGTGCTCGCCGCTGCCCTGGAGAACGGGTTCAGCACGAACGACACCATCGACGGGACCGCGCCGTGCACGATCTCTCTGCCCGGTGCCGGACCCTACGTGGCCAACAACGCCGAGGCGGGGGCGGGCGTGATGAGCCTCCTCGATGCCACGGCCAACTCGGTGAACTGCGCCTACATCCGCTTGGGGGTGGACGTCGGCCTGCCCAAGATCGTCGACACGGCCCACCGCCTCGGCATCCCGGCGACCGTCAAGCTCGGTACAACGCCCTCGCTCAGCATCGGGACCTACGAGGTGACACCTGAGCAGATGGCCTCGGTGTACGCCACTCTGGCGGCCGACGGGGTGCATCGAACGCCGAGCCTCGTCGAGCGGATCACCGACAGTTCGACCACCGCGCTCTACCAGGCCAACCCGATCGCTACCCAGGCCGTGTCCCCCCAGATCGCCAGGACGACCACCCAGGCGCTCGAGGCCGTGGTCCAGCGGGGCACCGGCACAGCGGCCCAGCTCTCGGGCCGCGCCGTGGCGGGGAAGACGGGGACCACCGACAACCTGGCCAACGCCTGGTTCGTGGGCTACACGCCCCAGCTTGCTACCGCGGTGTGGATGGGCTCACCGACCGGCCAGGTCCCGATGCATGGAGTGGGGGGCGTGGACGTCTTCGGCGGGACCTACCCAGCCCGTGTCTTCCGTGATTTCATGAGCGCCGGGCTCGCCGGCCAACCCGTGGCCAGCTTCACCGCTCCTGATCAGAGCCAGATACCGCCCGGGCACTTCCTGATCGCCCAGGACTCGCCGGGCGCACTCACCAGCCCGCCCCCACCGCCGGCGCCGCCGCCCCCACCGCCGGCGCCTGGGCCGGCCCCGGCACCCGCGCCCGCTGCCCCGCCTCCACCTGCTCCGACGCCGGCGCCACCGCCCGTGCCGCCGGCGCCCGCACCTGGCGGCCACGGGCATGGGCACGGAGGCTGAGCCGGTTCATCGGGCGGAGCGAGGACAGGCCGACGAGGAGACAGCGGGGCTGGAGCCCGGTGCGGGCGGCGGTCCTGCTCCGGGTGGCAGACTGGGACCGGCCCCGAGTGGAGCCAGCCGCAATGGCGCGGAGGTGACGGCATGCCGGTCAGTACTGTCCCGGATTCGCTTCGACCCCTCGAGCGGCGGGTCCTCGCCCTCCAGGAGGCGGGAGTGGGTCGGGAGGAGATCGCGCGCCGCTTTCGGCGCAGCCCCGAGTTCATCGACCGGGTGATCGAGATGGCTCACCTCCCTCGGCACCCGAGCCAGGCATCGAGACCGCCACCGCGTCACGCTCTGCGTCCCATCGAGCGGTGCCTGTTGCGCTGGCAGGAGGAGGGGGAGTCCTTCGACGACCTCGCTCCCCGGTTCAAGCGCAGCCCCGACCATCTCCGCCGGGTGGCAGGCCTGGCGTCGTACAAGCTCAGCCATCAGGGCTGAACACCGAGCCGGCCGGCGAGCTCAGCCGTCGCCGGCGGTCAGTGCCGGCACGTCCTGGTCGCCGGGCCGGCCCCCCCGGTCGGAGCCACCCTCGGGCTGGCCTCCCGGGCCGGCGGTCTCGGCCTGCCGCTCGAACTGCGTGCGGTAGAGCTCGGCGTACTGGCCCCCACGGGCGAGCAGCTCGGAGTGGCGCCCCCGCTCGACGACGCGCCCGTCGGAGACCACGAGGATGAGGTCCGCCTCCCGCACCGTGGACAGTCTGTGCGCGATGACGATAGAGGTTCGTCCGGCGAGCGCCGTCTTGAGGGCCCGTTGCACGGCCACCTCGGACTCGGAGTCGAGGTGGGCGGTGGCTTCGTCGAGCACGACGACGTCCGGGGCCTTGAGCAGCAGTCGGGCGATGGCCAGTCGCTGCTTCTCCCCGCCCGACAGGCGGTACCCGCGGTCGCCGACGACGGTGTCGAGGCCATCGGGAAGTCCCTGGACGAACGCCAAGATCTGGGCCGCCCGCAGCGACTCGGTGAGCTCGTCGTCGGTGGCGTCGGGTTTGGCGTAGCGCAGGTTGGACCGGATCGTCTCGTGGAACAGGTGGGCGTCCTGGGTGACGACGCCAACCGTCTGGCGGATGGAATCGAGCGTGGCGTCGCGCACGTCGATCCCGTTGATCCGTACCGAGCCGCGCCGGACGTCGTACAGCCGGGGTACGAGATGGCTGATTGTCGTCTTGCCCGCGCCGGACGGCCCCACGAGCGCGACCAATTGTCCCGGTTCGACGGTGAAGCCGACGTCGAAGAGGACCTGCTTCGATGCGGTCCGCTCGAGCGTCGCCACGGACTCCAGCGAGGCAAGCGACACCTCTTCGGCCGTCGGGTAGCTGAAGTCGACGTGGTCCAGCTCGACCGTCGCGGGCCCTCGCGGAACGGTGACGGCGTCGGGCTTGTCCTTGATCATGGGGGGGAGGTCGAGGACCTCGAAGACCCGCTCGAACGACACCAGGGCCGTCATCACGTCGACGTTGACGTTCGACAGCTGAGTGAGGGGCCCGTACAGCCGGTTGAGGTAGGCCGTGAGCGCGACCACGGTCCCGACATTGAGGGCTCCGTTGACAGCCAGCAGGCCGCCCCAGCCGTAGACGAGGGCGGTCGCCAGCGACGCCGTCAGCATGAGAGCGGCGAAGAAGATGCGGCTGTACATGGCCGAAGTGATGCCGATGTCGCGCACCCGACCGGCCCGACTGTCGAACACTCCTGTCTCGGCCTTGGGGTGGCCGAACAGCTTGACCAGGAGCGCGCCGGCCACGTTGAAGCGCTCGGTCATGGTGGTGTTCATCTCGGCGTTGAGGCCGTAGCTCTCACGGGTGATGGTCTGGAGCCGCCGGCCGACCCATCGCGCCGGCACCACGAACACCGGAAGCATGGCTAGCGCGACGAGCGTGATCTGCCATGACAGGAACAGCATGGTGATGATGACGAGCGTCACGCTGATGAGGTTGCTCACCACGTTCGAGAGTGTGTCAGTGAACGCCTGCTGGGCCCCGAGGACGTCGTTGTTGAGGCGGGTGATGAGCGCACCCGTCTGGGTGCGGGTGAAGAACGCAAGCGGCATCCGCTGTATATGGGCGAACACCTTGGACCGCATGTCGAAGATCAGCCCCTCGCCCACCCGGGCCGAGAAGTAGCGCTGCCCGAGCGAGAGCACGGCGTCGGCGATGGCGAGACCGGCGACGAGAAGGGCGAGGGCCACGATCAGCCCGGACCGGTGGCCGAGGATCCCCTTGTTGATGATGTCGCGGTAGATGAGCGGGTTGGCTACTCCGATCACGGCGTCGATGACGATCAGGACCAGGAAGACGGCCAGCATCCGCTTGTAGGGCGCCGCGAACCGCAGGATCCGCCGAGCAGTACCTGGAGCCAGCTGCTGGTGCTTGACCGAGCTGTCGCGTCGGAACGAGCGCATGCCGCCCCATGTCGGGCCGCCCCCCGGGCCCATCATCTGGTAGTGCGCTCGTCATGCATCGTTCACGCACCATACCGGGGAGGGCGCTCCAGGCGGGTCGAGAAGGGCCAGCTCAGCGGCGTGGTCCGGCGGACCGACGCCCTGGGTGACCTACCCGCACCGGGACGCGAAGGCGGCCACGCCGGGAACGGCGCCAGCCTGCATCATGGTGTCCAGCGACCCGGGCAGGTGGTAGAGCTCAGCGTCGAGGAAGTCCGTCGACACCTGGGCGACAACGCGCTCGTAGCTGTTGCGGGCCACGTACGGGTCGAGATGGGGCGCCCCCTGCAGGCACAGCAGGTACTTGTTCGGCTGGGGATTGTTGGTGAAGAAGTCGTTGGTCAGCGACGGCGGGTTGATGGTGTCCGCCGTCCCCTGCGTCGCCAGGAGGGGTGGAGAGCCGGCAGGGAACCAGGTGCCGCCCGGATACCCGTAGCGGGCGCCCGAGAGGATGATCGCGGCGTCGACCCGGTGGTCCTGGTAGGCGGTGTTGTAGGCGGTGGCCACCGCCGTGTTGCCCCCGTCGGACTGGCCGGCCACGGCGACCTCGGCCGGGTTGACCAGCTGGTGGAGAGGATCGGAAGGATTGTTGGCGGCGGCGATGAGCTTGTCGATCAGGAAGGTGACGTCGTAGGGCTGGTTCGGGAGATCCCGCTCCTTGTCGCCCGCGTTGGGCACGGTGGGGCTAGTGACGGGGAAGGTCGTCGCCGCCACCGCGAACCCTGCCTGGGCCCAGTCGTGGAGGAGCGGCTGATAGGGCGGCGGGTCCTCGTTCAGGCCGGGTGCGAAGACCACCAGCGGAAAGGGACCGCCTCCCTGCGGAGGCGCCAGCACCGTGTCGTTGCCCGAGATCGGAGTGCTCGAGGGATAGCGCAGCTGCACCGTCAGCCGGCGTGGGGCGGTGGCAGCTCCGCCAGGGGCGAAGGGGGCGGGTACCACGTGACCAGCAGGCTCCACATAGCTGAGGACGGCTAGGCCGACGCCGTAGGGGCTTCCCTTCGGGGGCGCCGGCTTGGCCGTCGTCGGCGGGCTGGTCGGAGGAGCGGTTGTGGGCGGGACGGTCGTGGGCATGTTGGCGGCGCCCCGTCGCGAGGTTCCGCTGCCGCTCGCTCGGGACGGGCCCGATCCGCAGCCCGCGCGCGCCACGGCCATCGCGAGCACGCCGAGGCCCGCCGCCCGCCCCCACGCGGACGGCGCGGGCCGGCGACCGACCGCGAGGGGGCGGTGTCGGCGCCGATCGGGAGTGCGGGAGCGTCTCGGGTGCATGTGGATAAGCGTCGCGTCGTGGTCGAGCGTGGGGGGATCGGCCGTTCAGGAGAAGGCGGCGCGCACCCGGGAGGCGGCGTCGCTCACGGCGGAGTCGGCCACGGGCGTGACCGCCCCCATCTGGAAGAAGCCGTGGATCATACTGTCGTAGCGGCGCAGCTCGACGGCCACGCCGCTGTCACGCAGGCGAGCGGCGTAGGCCTCGCCCTCGTCGCGAAGCGGGTCGAACTCGGCGGTGATGATGAAGGCGGGGGCGACTCCACTCAGATCGTCGATGTGGTGGGGTGAGACCGACGGGTGCTTGGGGTCGCCGTCGGGGCCGAGATAGTGGCCGAGGAACCAGGCGGTCGACTCGTTGGTCAGTAGATAGCCCTCGCCGTTCTCGGCGTGCGAGGGGTACGACATGGTGAGATCGGTGGCCGGATAGACGAGCAGCTGGTATCTGATCGCCGGGCCACCGTTGTCACGGGCCCGCACGGCGAGGAGCGCGGACAGGTTCCCGCCCGCGCTGTCGCCCCCCACGGCCAGTCGGGAGGCGTCGCCACCGAGCTCGGGGGCGACGCCTGCCACCCAGCACAGGGCAGCCCAACAGTCCTCGGCGGGCGCTGGCGCCGGATGCTCGGGCGCCAGGCGATAGTCGACCGACACCACCAGCGCGCCCGAGCGGTTGGCCAGCTTGCGGCAGGTCGTTTCGGCGGTGTCGAGGTCGCCGATCACCCACCCGCCCCCGTGGTACCAGACGAGGATCGGCAGCTGGGCCGTGCCCGCGCCGGCGGGTCGGTACACGCGCACGGGGATGGCCCCCGCGGGCCCACTGGCGTTGACGTCGTCCACCGAGTCGACGGCTTCCGGGAGACCGTCGGCCGCGGCGATCATCTTCATCGTCTGTCGTAGTCCCTCGGGCGTCACCTCGCGGAAGTCGACGCTCCCCATGGCGGCCATCTGCTCGAGCAGGGCCTTGATCTGGGGGTCCAGCGGCATGGGACGGCCTCCTCGGGTCGATCAGAAACCTCAGCTGTTCTTCGCCGGCGCCAGGCCCCGCGCCTCCAGCGCGGTGCGGATCCGCTGGGCCACCTCGGGGATCGGTCCGTTGCCGTCCACGTCGACCAGGATCTGGCGCTCGCGGTAGAACTCGAGCAGCGGTTCGGTGGTCGTTCGGTACTGGGCCAGACGGTGACGGACGGTGTCGATCGTGTCGTCGCTGCGACCGGTGCGCCGGCCTCGCTCGAGCACGCGCCGCTCCAGCTCGGCGTCGGGAACGGCCAGATGGACGACGGCCGAGAAGGTGAGCCCGTGCTCCGTCGCCCAGGCGTAGGCGGCCAGAGCCTGGTCCAGCGTGCGGGGGAACCCGTCGAGCACGAACCCCTCGAGCACGACTGGCTTGGTCAATCGCTCCTGCACGAGGCGCAGCACAAGGCCATCCGGGATGAGGTCCCCCCGCTCGAGATAGGGCCGGACGCGCCTCCCCAGCGGCGTGGAGCGGGCAACGTCGTCCCGCAGGAGATCACCGGTCGAGACGTGGGGAACGCCGTGCTCCGCCGCCAGCAGGCGGCCCTGGGTGCCCTTCCCGCCGCCGGGCGGGGCGAGGAGGAGGAGCCGGATCATGGGGCCTGGTCGCCGCGCGCCGGCGGCTAGGTCGTCGGGCCGGCCTCCCGAGCCGGCGTGGAGTGGGGGCGGAGCCTGATCACGGGCAGAGGCCGGGCGGTCAGGGTCTGGTAGTGCGACCACCCGGGATAGAACTCGTGCAGGCGGGACCACAGCTCGCCCCGCTCCTCGGCGCTGACCGTCTCGGCCACGACGCTGAGCGTCCGTCGGCCGTCTCGCACCGTCACCTTGGGATCGGCCTGCAGGTTGAGGAACCACGCCGGAGGCTCGGGGCGGCCGCCGTTCGAGCCCACGACCACGAAGTCGTCGCCGTCCCGCAGGTACAGCAGCGGTGTGGTCCGAGGCTGGCCGCTGCGACGGCCGACCGTGGAGAGCAGCAGGATCGGTCCCTGCGAGGACTTGGCTCCGATCCGCCCGTCGGTGGCCTCATACATCCAACGATGGACCTTGTAGAAGAGAGGGCCCAGCGATCGATCGAACCGAACCGCGTTCTTAGGTTTCACCCTGGGGGACTCTACCCGCCGACCGGCTCCCGCTGCCCTCCGTTGCCCCGAGACGCTTCCTCTGGGCCAGTGGCACCGAAGAAGTAGCCCTGGCCCAGCTCACACCCGAGCTTCGTCAGTATGTCGGCCTGCTGGGCCGTCTCGATCCCCTCGGCTACCGTGAGCATGTCCAGGGACCTGGCCAGGTCGACGACGGTGTTGATGATCGTCTCGTCCTTCGAGCGATGACCGAGGCCGGCGACGAAGGACCTGTCGATCTTCACGACCTCGACCGGTAGCTCCCGGATCGACGTCAGCGAGCTGTAGCCCGTGCCGAAGTCGTCGACGACCAGGCGGACGCCGAGATCTCTCAGCCGCCAGAGCGTCGACCTGATGCTGGGAGAAGACACCAGCGCCGTCTCGGTGATCTCCAGCCACAGCCGCGTGGGGTCGATGTCGGCTCTCGCGATCTCCTTGATCACCCAGGTGACAATGTCAGGGTGGTTGAGCTCGTGGCCCGACAGGTTCACCGACATGGCGAGCGGGTCGTGCTGGCGATCACGGTTCACGCGGCCCGCCATCTGGCAGGCCTCTTCCAGCACCCAGTGGCCGATCGACGAGATCAGCCCCGTCTCCTCGGCGAGTGGGACGAACTCGGCCGCCCGCAGCAGCCCGTGCTCGCGGTGCTGCCAGGCGACCAAGGCCTCCATTCCCACCGTCTTGCGCTCACGAAGTGAGACGAGCGGATCGAACAGCAGGCGGAACTGCGTGATCCCGGCGGGAGCCTCGACGGCGCGCCGCAGCTCGCCCTCCAGCTTGAGGCGGGTGGCCAGGCGATGCTGCATCGAGCCGGCAAAGAGCTGGAAGCGGTTCCGCCCCCGGTCCTTGGCCTGATGGAGGGCGGTGTCGGCGTCACGCACCAGATCCTTCGCCGATCCGCGGCCCTTCCCACCGATCGCCACGCCGACGCTCACGCTGACGAAGACGTCTACCGTCCCGATCCGGCGCGTGTGTCGACAGGCGCGCACGATGTCCTCGGCCAAGCCCGCGACGGTCCCCCGTCCGAGGGCACCGGGGACGACAACGGCGAAGCTGTCTCCCGCCCAACGGACGAGCACTGCCCCTTCGGGCACCTGCTGGCGAAGGCCGTTAGCTACGAACTTGAGGATGTCGTCGCCAGCGGCCCGGTTGAATGTGTTGTTCGTGTGGCTCAGACGGTCGACGTCGACCAACAGAATGGCGACGTGCGAGTTGGCCTCACTGGCTCCATGTTCGTCGATCCAGCGGTCGAGATAACGCTGATTGGGGAGGTTCGTCAGCTCGTCGTGCAACTCTGTGTACTCGAGCTTCTCCTCGGCCGAGTGCTGGTCGGTGATATCCCTGACATTGATCACCAAGCCCTGGACGTCCGGATCTCGCAACATGTTGGTCGCCCGAGCCTCGAGGTACCGCCACGAGCCGTTCTTGTGGCGTCCGCGGTATCGAGCGACCTCGAACTCGGACTCACCAGAGAAGAGCTTCTGCACGGTCCGGGCGAAGGAAAGGCGGTCATCGGGGTGAACCAGGTGTGCCTGGCGGCCGCTCAGCCCGGCGGGCTCGTAGCCCAGGCTGCTCTCCGGCGCAGAGCTGAGCCGCCGGACGTCACCGTCTCTGTCGAGAATGAAGTAGTTCTCCGAGGAGTTGGCCAATACGGACCGGAGCCTCGCCTCGTTGACCCGGGACGCCTCCTCGTGCTGACGGCTGTCGGTCACGTCGATCACGGTGACCACCTGGTCACGACCGACGGTGTTGATGGTGATGGAGACCCAGATGATGCGCCCATCCTGGCGACGCATGGGGACGTCGAACCCGCTGACCTCACGGTGCTCGCGAAGTCGCCGCCGGAGATCATCCAGATCGGCGGCGTCGAACAGGCGGTCGGCCAATGGGCCCCTGGCGATGAGGTCCTCGGGCGACTCGAAACCGAGCATGTTCGCCAGGGCTTGATTGACCGCCAGCAGCCGTCCGCCCGGGGCGGCATAACACAGCCCAACCGCGGCCTTGTCGAACAGCGCGCGGTAACAATCCTGCTCCGCCGTGGCGTCGGTTCTCGGGCCCATCAGATGGGCCCAGCGTACAGCTTTCCGCAAAAATGTATAGCGATCGGCGATCGTGAGAACGGGCATATCCTCTCGATTTGCTGGATTCGTCGGGATGAAACGAGGGCCCGGAGGCATGACTGCCGACACCGTGCAGCGATTTCGCGTCTGGGCCCCTGATGCCGGGAAGGTCGAGATCCTCGTGGGCAGGCGGGTGGTGCCGCTGACCCGTGACGAGGGCGGGTGGTGGGCGGCGGAGGTCGAGGAGGCAGGGCCGGAGACCGACTACCTGCTGTCGGTCGATGGGGGCGATGGACTTCCTGATCCGCGATCGGCATGGCAGCCCGACGGTGTTCACGGACCGTCGCGGGTCGTCGACCACTCGCGCTTCCGGTGGAACGACCAGGGCTGGCGCGGCATCGAGCTGTCGTCTTCGGTGCTCTACGAGCTGCACGTCGGGACCTTCTCCGACGCCGGCACGTTCGACGGAGCGATCGCCCATCTCGACCACCTGACCGATCTCGGCGTGACAGCCGTGGAGTTGCTCCCGGTGGCCGAGTTCTCGGGCCGACGGGGATGGGGCTACGACGGTGTGGACCTCTACGCGCCGCATCACGCCTACGGCGGGCCTGACGGGCTCAAGCGCCTGGTCGACGCCTGCCACCGGCGCGGCCTTGGTGTCATTCTCGACGTGGTCTTCAACCACCTCGGTCCCGAGGGAAACTACCTGGAGAGCTTCGGTCCCTACCTGACCGAGCGCCACGCGACGCCCTGGGGACCAGCGGTCAACCTGGATGACGCGCGGAGCGCCCCGGTCATGGACTTCTTCGTGGACAACGCCCTCATGTGGTTGCGCGACTACCACCTCGATGGCTTGCGCCTCGACGCGGTCCAGGAGCTGGTCGACGGGGCGGCGATGTCGTTTCTCCGGGAGCTCAGCCGCCGCGTCGATGCGCAAGCCGGCGAGCTCGGCCGGTCCGTGGTCCTGGTGGCCGAGAGCGACCAGAACGACCCTCGCCTCGTGCAGCCACGGTCGGCCGGGGGTGCGGGCCTCGACGGATGGTGGAGCGACGAGTTTCACCATGCGCTGCACGCCGTCCTCACGGGCGAACGCAACGGCTACTACGCCGACTTCGGCTCACTCGATGCGCTCGCCAAGGCGATCCGACAGTCCTACGTCAACGACGGCACCTGGTCCGTCTATCGCCGCCGGGCGCACGGCCGGCCCCTGCCGCCCGGGCTCTCGGGCCATCGCTTCGTCGTGTACCTGCAGAGCCACGATCAGGTGGGCAACCGACCCGCCGGTGAGCGCACCGGCGCGCTGATGAGCGCCCGACTGCTGAAGGTGGGTGCCGCCATCCTGCTCACGGCGCCGTTCGTTCCCATGCTCTTCCAAGGCGAGGAATGGGGGGCGTCAACACCCTTCCAGTATTTCAGCGACCACGGTGACCCGAGTCTCGGGCGCCTCGTCGCCGAGGGGCGGCTCCGGGACCTGTCCCACCTCGAGTGGCCGATCGAGTCGATGCCCGATCCCCAGGACCCCCAGACCTTCGAACGCTCCAAGCTCGACTGGACCGAGCCCCAGCGGCTCCCGCACCGCCAGCTCCTCGACTGGCACCGCCGCCTGATCCGCCTGCGTCGGGACGTGCCCGAGCTGGTCGACGGGCGCCTGGATAGGGTCAGGGTCACCGTCGAGCAGGAGCGATGCCTCGTCGTGCGGCGGGGGCCGATCATCACCGCGTGCAACCTGGGCGAGAAGGCGATCCTGCTCGACGCCGATGGTTCGCTGTTGCTGGGCTCGGAGGAGGACGTCTCGCTCGGAGGCGGACGGCTCCACCTCCCGCCGTCGACCGTCGCCATCCTCGGCGCCGGCCCCGACGACACCTCCGGCCCGGGAGGCCCGACCCCCGGGTAGCCTGAGCGGACATGGCGAACCTGGTCCTGCGGGGCGCCAAACTAGCCGACGGCACCGGCGCCGACCCCGTCGCGGAGGGCGTCGTGGTGGTCGAGGGCGAGCGGATCGCCCAGGTCGGTGGGAGGGCTCCCTCCGGCCCGGAGCTGGATCTCGGCGGCATGACGGTCGTTCCCGGCCTGATCGACGCCCACGCCCACCTGACCCTCGTCGACGTGGCCGACTTGAGCGGACTCCGTGTCCCTGTGGCGGTGACGGCGGCCCGGATCTTCCATGTCTGTGACGTGGCGCTGGACGCGGGCTTCACGACCGTGCGGGACGCGGGCGGCGCCGACGGCGGACTGGCCACGGCGACGGCAGCCGGTCTGGTGAGGGGCCCTCGGATCCTCCCGTCGGGCCCCATCCTGTGCCAGTCGGGCGGCCACGGCGACCTCCGTGATCCGTTCGATCACCACGGGCGCGACGACGGCCTGCCCGGCCTCGTCCAGCTCTCTATGAGGATCGACGGCGCGGACGGCGCCCGGCGGGCGGCGCGCGAAGCGTTCCGTCGGGGCGCCACGCAGCTGAAGGTGGCGGTATCGGGAGGCGTGGTGTCCGAGACCGACCGCATCGAGGACACCCAGCTCACGGTCGACGAGCTGCGGGCGGTGGTCGCCGAGGCCGACGCCCGGGACACCTACGTGCTGGCGCACGCCCACAACGTCGGGGGGATCCGCAACGGGCTGGCGGCGGGCGTTCGCAGCTTCGAGCATGCCAGCCTGCTCGACGAGGACACAGCCAACGAGATCGCCGTCGCCGGTGCGTACGTAGTGCCCACGCTCGCCGTGCTCCACGTCATGCCGAGAGAGTGGGAGGACTGGGGTCTGTCCGAGGCCATGCTGTCGCGGCTCGAGGGACTGGAGGAAGCCATGGGCCGGTCGGTGAAGCTCGCTGCCGCTGCCGGCGTACCGCTCGGATCGGGGTCCGATCTGCTCGGGCCCGAGCAACGGCATCGAGGCCTCGAGCTGACTCTCAAGTCGCGGCTTCTCGGGCCGATGGCAGCACTGGTATCGGCCACCCGCACCAACGGCGAGCTGCTCCAGCGCGAGGACGACATCGGCACCGTCACCGACGGCAAGCTCGCCGACCTCGTCGTCTTCGACGGCGATCCCCTGCAGGACCCGGAGCTGTTCGATCAGCCCGAACGCGTCGTCCTCGTCATCCAGGGCGGGAAGGTGGTCAAGGACCTGCGGGCCTGACGGTCGAGGGCGCCGGGGGGGCAGCGGGCACCAGGAGCTCCTCGAGCAGATGGCCGTACTGGATCAGATGACGGTCGCCCATGAACTGATCGAGGACTCGCTGGCGCGCCGCACGGCCCAGCCGCTGCCGCTCGCCCGGGTCGTGCAGCAGGCTGTCGACGATGGCGCCGAAGGTGACCAGATCGGTCGGGTCGGCGAGGAGGCGACCGCTCTCACCGTCGACGATCTGGTCGTTGATACCGCCCACGGCGCTGGCCACGACGGCCCGCGCCTTCCACATGGCCTCGGCGACCGTCAGACCGAAGCCCTCGACGAGGCTCTTCTGGACCACGACTGCGGCGTGGCGCTGGAGGGCGTTCACCATGGCGGCGTTGGCCTCCACGTCATCCATGGGGAGCCGAACCAGGCGGATCCGCCGACGCTGGTCGGGGCGAAGCCGGCGCCAGCCCTCGAGGCATTCGCTGTAGACCGCAAGGGCCTCCGGGTCGTCGGCGACGCCCTTGGCCTCGGGGCCGGCAAGGACCAGGTTGGCCCCGCTCTCGCCGCCGACATGGTCGGCGAAGCCGCACATCACCCCGAACATGTCCTTCAGCCGATCCCACCGTGAGATCTGCGCGACGACGGGCGCGTCGGGGTCGAGCCGCCCTCCTTCCGAGACGATGTCGGCGACGCCGGTCACGGTGCCAGGCAACCCGTCCCGGTGCATGAACTCGGGCGGCACCTCGGCCGCGGACTCGGTCAGCAGTCCGATCCGGGCGAGGATCGACCGCACGGCGCCGGGCGCGAGCTCCTGGTTCTTGGCCGAGAAGGGATCGATGGACGGGGGGATGACGTGGACGCGGCCTCCGTCCAGCCACGCCGGCGGATACGTGGCCCGCGAGAAGATGAAGGCGTCGGCGTCTTCGAGGTAGGGCGCCAGGAACTCCCAGGCGCGGACGACGAACGGGTTGTCCCGGTCGTCCGCTCCCACGTGGCAGCGCCAGATCACGACGGCCCCGGCCCGCTTCATCGCTGCGATCAACCCCGTCGTCTGCGGATCGTGGAGGATGACGACGTCGCCGGGGCGCACGCGGGCGGTCAGGTCACCTTCGTTGTCAGCGAGGTTCTGCTCGTAGATCCGGTGCTCCGCAGCACCCAGGTCGCCGCCGTCGCCGGGAACGCCGTGCAGCCAGTTGTGGAGACGCTTGGTGACGGCGAAGAAATCGGGCACGCCATGGATCACCAGCCACCGCGTGTCGACGCCGCCCCCACGGGCGTAGGCGAGGAGCACCTCGAGCATCTCGGCGACGCCGCCGCCCTGGGCGGTCGAGTTGACGTTCCAGACCGTCCGGCCCGCCAGCACCCGGTTGGTCCTCTCGGCTTGGGCGGCCAGCTGTGTGATCCGCTTCTCGCCGAGCAGAACGGCCGCCGTGTCGAGCTGTACGGGCTCGATGAGAACCTCTTGCATGGTGGACACCTTTACCCCGGGATGGTCTCCGCTCACGGGGCGCGGGGCGGAACCCACGTGATTTGACGGAGAAACGGATGTTTTCGTGACTTCCATCCCCTCCACCTCCCGCCCCGCCGCCATGTTGCCCCTTCCAGGGCAGCATGCGGGGGATTTCGACCCGCCAGCGCCGACTGCGGTCAGGTGGCGAGGAAGACGGCGGCCCTCCAGACGCCCGTGAGCGGCACGGCGCTGAGGGCGGTGCCTGCTCGCACAAGCCAGTCGAGGGTGCTGTCGTGGTCCTGCTCGGCCGGGACCATGATCACCAGGCCTCGTCGAGGATGGTCCTGACGGACGCGCCAACCCGCGGGCGGCTCGACCCCGAGGGAGCGGAGCCGGGCGACGGCGCGGGGCCCGGCGGCGTGCTGCACACCGATCGACACCGGGTCCCGCCGTTCACCCCGCCACTTGCCCGGCATCCACGTGCAGATCGGCACGGGGGGGCCGCTGGCCGAGAAAAGCCCGAAGAGCGACGACTCCGGGGGCACCTCGGTGTCCTCGTCGATGCGGGGATGGAAGTTGATCCACCCGCGGCGGGCGCCAGCGACGAGATCCATGCGGGCCAGGATCTCGGCCGGAGCGTCGGGCTGGAACTCCACTGACTCGGGCGGACGTGTCACTGCCACCAGTGTGGACCGAGCACGACCTCGGCCATGAGCGCGAGCGGAGATCACGCCAGTCCGAGCACGCGAGCGGCGGCGAAGATGGCGATGGCCAAGAGCACGGCCATGGCGACCGTGCACAGCAACTCGTAGCCGCGGCGGCGCAGGCCGAGGACGCCGAGGATCTGGGCCAGCACCAGGGCCACGACGAACACGGCGATCATCGGCGAGCACGGCCGGCCCGGGAGGCCGCCCCGGAACCGACGCGCCGCCCCGCCGACCGCGCCGGACGGGGGAACCCCAGGCGCGAGGCGGGACGGCTGATCAACGGGTGGGGCCGGCGGCCACGCTCTCGGGGCTTTCGGGCTGGGCGACCTTGGCCTCGACGTAGGCGTCGGCGCTGGCCGTGCCGAGCATGGGTCCATCGCCCGCGGGGTCGATGATCCCCCTCTCGGCCCAGGTGTAGCGGCCTGTCAGCACGGCTTGGGCGGCGGCGTAGTTGTCCGAGTCGTCGTTGCGCCACAGGTCGTGGAAGAGCCGGTCGACGCGGCGCCGGGCGCCCTTGCAGAACAAGTCGGCCAGCTCGACGGCGCTGTCAGCCTCCACCTCGCCGTCGTCGGTCAGCATCTTGGCGCGTACACAAGCTGCGCTCATGGCGAACAGCTCGGCCCCGATGTCGACGATGCGACCGAGGAATCCCTGCTTGCGTTCGAGCTTGCCCTGCCAGCGGGACATCCCGTAGAAGGTCGAGCGGGCGAGCTTGCGGCTGGAGCGCTCGACGAAGCGAAGGTGGGTCCCCAGCTCGCCGAACTCCGCGTAGCTGCGAGGGGACTGGCCCTGCCCGATAGCGAGCTGCGGCAGCCACCTGCCGTAGAAGGCGCCGGCCTTGGCCGCCGTCTTCGCCTTGGTCCGAGCGTCGACCTCAGGGTCGATGATGGCGCCGGCCACGGCGAGGTGCTGGTCGACGGCCTCCCGGGCGATCAAGAGCTTCATGATCTCCGAGGAGCCCTCGAAGATCCGGCAGATGCGGAGGTCTCGGAGGACCTGCTCGGCCGGGACCGGCTTCTCGCCACGGGCCTCGAGGGACGCCGCCGTCTCGTATCCTCGGCCTCCCCGGATCTGCACCATCTCGTCAGCCACCTGCCAGGCCATCTCCGAGCAGTACAGCTTGGCCAGGGCGGCCTCGATGCGGATGTCGTGCTGCTCGGCGTCGGCCATCAGGCTGGACAGCTCGACCACTGCTTCCTGGGCGAAGGTCACGCCGGCCATGAAGGCGATCTTCTCCGCCACGGCCTCGTGCTTGCCGATCGGCATGCCCCACTGCACGCGTTCGTTCGCCCACTCGCGCACGATCTTGAGGGACAGCTTCGAGGAGGCGGCGCACGTGGCGGGGAGGGACAGGCGCCCGGTGTTGAGCGTCTGCAGGGCGACCTTCAACCCACGGCCCTCGCCGCCGACGACGTCGTCGACCGGGACGCGCACGTTCTCGAAGCGGGTCACTCCGTTCTCGATGCCACGGAGCCCCATGAACTGGTTGCGGTGCAGCACCTTCACCCCAGGTGCGTGGGCGTCGACGATGAAGGCGGTGATGCCACCGCGATGCCCCTCGGAGCGGGGGACGGTTGCCATGACGACCAGCAGATCGGCGATGACGCCGTTCGTCGTCCACAGCTTCTGGCCGTTGATGAGATAGGCCGAGCCGTCCTCGGTGGGGACGGCGCTGCAATGCATGCGGGCGGGATCGCTCCCCACGTCGGGCTCGGTGAGCAGAAATGCGCTGATCTGGTCGCGGGCCACACGGGGCAGGTACTTGCGCTTCTGCTCGGGCGTGCCGAACAGCTTGAGCGGCTGGGGCACCCCGATCGACTGGTGGGCGCTGAGCAGCGTGCTGATCGCCGAGTGGTAGGTGACCGCCATGGCGAGGGCGCGGTTGTAGTAGACGTAGGAGAGCCCCAGGCCTCCGTACTCCTCGTCGATCTTCATGCCCAGGGCGCCCAGGTCGCAGAGACCCTTGATGACGCTCTCGGGGATCTTGGCGTCGCGCTCGATGACGGCGGGGTCGACCTCCTCTCGGAGGAAGGTCTCCAGCCGGGCCAGGAAGGCCTCGCCCTTGGCCCGGTCCTCGGCTGACGGACGCGGATGTGGGTGGATCATCTCCAGCTTGAAATGGCCCAGGAACAGCTCCTTGGCGAAGCTGGGCTGGTCCCACTCCTGCTGCCTGGCGGCCTCGGCGACATCGCGGGACTGCTTCTCGGTGACGGCTCGAGTGTTCAAGGCCTTGAACCTCCTCGATTCGGGCGACGAACGAGCCTGGCAGGCCTTCGCCACGGTCTTGTACCCGCCCTGGTCGGCACCCATGTCGGGCCTGTCCATATTGCCAGCTGCACCGGCGGACGGCGGCATCTCCCGGTCGTAGCATTGGGTCATGACCACAGAATCGTCGGGCCAACCGCCGTCCGAGCAGCACCACGATCAGGAGGAGGCCCCGCGCTGGCGGGGCATCAACCACCTGGCGCTGATCACCGACGACATGGACGCGACCGTGCGCTTCTACGACGGGGTGCTCGGCGCCCGACTGGTGGCCGACCTGGGCAACCGCTCGTTCCGGCACTACTTCTTCGAGTTCGGGGCCGGCAACACGGTCGCGTTCTTCGAGTACCAGGGAGTGGAGCTGGCGACGTTCGCCAAGCCGGCAGGGGTTCCCGATCCCCGGGCGGTCCAGTTCGACCATCTGTCCTTCAACCTGCCCGACGAGACCGCCCTGCTCGCCCTCCGGGACCGGCTGAAGGCCGCCGGCTGCGAGGTGACGGATCTGGTGGATCACGGCTTCCTGCGTTCTATCTACTTCACCGACCCGAACGGGATCGCCCTCGAGGCCTCGTACTGGGTGACCGACCCGACGGGGCGGCCCGCCGACTACGCCGACGAGGGGCTCTTCGCCGACCCTGACCCCGTCCCCGCCGTGCGCGAGCTGCGGTCCGAGGGTCGGGTGCGATCGGTTCCCTCGACCCGCCTGGCCTGAGCCCGCCCGGGGCTGGCCCGGGGCGGGCGAAGCCGCCAGGAGGCCGGTCCGGCGGCGAGGCCTGCCACTAACGTGAGGCCCCGTCGCTGCCGAGGTCGGAGGATCGTGATGGAGGAAGGCACCACCGTGGCCGTGAGGGGCCCCGACGAGGCGCCGGCGGCCCATCCGCTCGACCCGCTCACCTCGGCGGAGATCGCCACGGCCTGCGCCATCGTGACCGAAGGCCGCGGCCTCGTGGGGGACGTGAGGTTCCCCTGGGTCACCCTCCACGAGCCGCCGAAGGACGTCGTCGCGGGGCACCGGCCCGGCGACCACATCGATCGCCAGGCCGAGGTGGCGGTGTCTGAGCGGATGACGGGAGCGGTGCACGAGGCCGTGGTGTCGATCACCCGGTCGACTGTCCTCTCGTGGCGCTCGGTGCCCGGTGCCGTCACCCCGCTGCTGGTGGACGAGCTGGTCTTCGCTTTCCAGGCCGTGAAGGCCGACGCCCGTTGGCAGGAGGCCATGCGGCGACGCGGCGTCACCGACTTCGAGCTGGTCCAGGTCGACCCGTGGCCGGCGGGGAACTTCGGTATCGCGTCAGAGGCGGGCCGGCGTCTCGTGCGCTGCGTCTCCTACGTACGAACCCACGCCGCCGACAACGGCTACGCCCGACCGGTGGAAGGGCTCGTCGCCGTGGTCGACCTCGCCACCGCCGAGGTGATCGAGCTCGTCGATCGGGAGGTCGTTCCGGTCCCCGAGGCCGCCGGCAACTACGACCCGGCGTCGGTGGGCGAGCAACGCAGCGGCCTCCGACCCCTCGTCATCACCCAGCCAGAGGGGCCGAGCTTCGAGGTCGAAGGATCCGAGATCCGCTGGCAGCGATGGCGCCTGCGGGTGTCGGTCCATCCCATCGAGGGCGTCGTGCTCCATACCGTCGGCTACGAGGATGGAGGGCGCGTCCGGCCAATCCTCCACCGGGCCTCGGTCGCCGAGATGGTCGTTCCGTACGGCGACACCGCCACCAACCACTGGTGGAAGAACGCCTTCGACGTGGGCGAGTGGGGACTGGGCAAGATGATGCAGAGCCTCACACTCGGATGCGACTGCCTCGGCGAGATCCGCTACCTCGACGCCGTTGTCAGTGACGATCGGGGCGGCGCCCGCACGATCTCCAACGCCGTCTGCCTCCACGAGGAGGACTATGGGATCCTCTGGAAGCACGTCGACCTCTGGAGCGGTGCCTCCGAGGTGCGCCGGTCCCGGCGGATGGTGATCTCCTTCATCGCCACCGTGGGCAACTACGAGTACGGCTTCTACTGGTACCTCTACCTCGACGGCACCATCCAGCTCGAGGTGAAGCTGACGGGCATCATCCAGACGTCGGCTCGCGAGCCTGGCGTCCTCCCTGCCTGCGGCGAGGTCGTGGGCCCGGAGCTGTACGCGCCCAACCATCAGCACCTGCTGTGCGCCCGACTCGACTTCGACGTGGACGGCCGCTCGAACTCGGTCTACGAGCTGGACGCGGTCAGCCTTCCGGCCGGCCGGGACAATCCGGAGGGGACAGCCTTCGGCTCTCGGGCAACGCTGCTCACCTCCGAGGCCGAGGCCCAGCGCATGATCGATCCCCTCGCCGCTCGCTGCTGGAAGGTCGTGAACCCGTCCTCGCTCAACGGCCTCGGCCAGCCCGTCGGCTACAAGCTGGTGCCCGGCCAGTCGACCTGCCTGTTGGCCTCGCCGTCGTCCAGCGTCGGTCGCCGGGCCGCCTTCGCCTCGAAGAGCCTGTGGGTGACCCCGTTCGATCCTGGCGAGCGGCGCCCGGCAGGGGACTACCCGAACCAGAGCAGCGGCGGCGACGGGCTCCCGGCGTGGACGGCAGCTGACCGTCCGCTTGTCGACACCGACGTGGTGCTCTGGCACACGTTCGGCCTTACCCATGTGCCCCGACCCGAGGACTGGCCCGTCACTCCGGTCGACTACGCCGGTTTCGTCCTGAAGCCTGCCGGGTTCTTCGACCGCAACCCGGCGCTCGATGTTCCTCCGACGACGAACGGACACTGCTCCAACGCGTGAGCGCGTTTCACATCTGGTCGAAAGTGGGCGTCGCGGGTAAGGCAGATGCGGCCTCTTTCGACCAGAGGTGGAACGAGAGAGATGGAAGCGCCCGCGGCCGGCCGGCTCGCCGCGGGCGGGCCACCCTGCCACTCGGTCCGTAGACTCGGGTCGATGCCTACCGGCGGCGACAGCGACGCCCGGGTGGATCGCGTCCTCACCATCCCCAATGCTGTCACCGCGGCCCGCCTCGCCGCCGTCCCGGTGTTCCTGTGGCTGTTGTTCGGTGAGCAGGACCGCCTGGCTGCGGCGGTCGTGCTGGCGGTGCTGGGCGCCACCGATTGGATCGATGGTTGGCTGGCCCGGCGGCTCGGTCAGGTGTCCACGCTGGGCAAGGTGCTGGACCCGGTGGCCGACCGCGTCCTGCTGGGCGTGGGCGTGACCGCCATCATGGTCGACGGGTCCGTGCCGCTGTGGCTGGGTGCCACCGTGCTGGCGCGCGAGGCGCTGGTCTCGGCGGCGGTCGTGACCCTCGCTGCCCTGGGTGCGGCGCGGATCGACGTGGTGTGGGTGGGCAAGGCCGGCACCTTCGGGATGATGTGCGCCTTCCCGCTGTTCCTGGTGGCCGGCTCCTCGGCGTCCTGGCGTGGCGCCGCACACGTCGCCGCGTGGGTCTTCGCCATCCCTGCCCTGGCCCTGTCGTGGTACGCAGCGGGCACCTATATCCCGCTCGCTCGGGGTGCGCTCGCTCGAGGACGACCCGGGAGGTCGTCCCGAGGGAAGCGACGACCCGGGAGGTCGTCCCGAGGGAGCGCTCGGGTAGGGTCGAGACCGTGAAGGCGGTCATCATGGCGGGCGGAGAGGGGACGCGTCTGCGCCCGCTGACCTCCAACCAGCCCAAGCCGATGCTGCCCATGGTGAACCGCCCGATGATGGAACACATCGTCGGGCTGCTCAGGGAGCACGGCTTCGACGACATCGTCGTGACCGTGGCCTTCTTGGCCAACGCCGTGCGGACCTACTTCGGCGATGGTTCCGAGTTCGGCGTCAGGATGGTCTACGCCACCGAGGAGACGCCGCTGGGCACCGCCGGCTCGGTGCTCAACGCCAGGGACGAGCTCGACGAGCGCTTTCTCGTGATCTCCGGAGACGTGCTCACCGACATCGACCTCTCGGCGATCATGGCGTTCCACGAGGAGCGGCGGGCCCTGGCCACCATCGGCCTGAAGGCCATGGAGAACCCCCTCGAGTTCGGCATCGTCATCACCAACGAGGACGGGTCCATCGATCGTTTCCTGGAGAAGCCCACCTGGGGTCAGGTGTTCAGCGACACGGTCAACACCGGGATCTACGTGCTCGAGCCGGAGGTGTTCGAGTTCATCGAGTCGGGCCGGCCGGTCGACTTCTCGGGGGAGGTGTTCCCGGCGCTGCTGGCGGCGGGCGAGCCACTCTACGGCTACGTCGCCGATGGGTACTGGGAAGACGTCGGCAACACCGAGGCCTATGTCCGGGCCCACCAGGACGTGCTCGACCGCAAAGTGGTCATCGACGTCCCCGGCTTCTCCATGCGGTCGGGCGTCTGGATCGGCGAAGGGGCCGAGGTGCACCCGTCGGCTCAAATCGACGGCCCCGTGGTGATCGGCGACTACTGCCGCATCGGCCCGGGCGCCCATGTCAGCGACCACACGGTGCTCGGCGGCAACGTGCTCGTCGGACCGGACGCGTCCCTCCAGCGGGCCATCGTCCACGACAACTCGTACCTGGGGCAGGGCGTGAGCCTGCGGGGGTGCGTTCTGGGCCGGGCCAACGACCTCCGGCAGGGGGTGCGTTGTGAGGAAGGGGTGGTGCTGGGCGACGAGTGCTTCGTCGGTGAGCAGGCGGTCATCAACCCGGGGGTGAAGGTCTACCCGTCGAAGACAGTGGAGGCCGGGGCCACGGTCAGCTCCTCGATCGTGTGGGAGTCGCGGGGGACCCGGAGCCTCTTCGGGCGGGTGGGCGTGACCGGCCTGGCCAACGTGGACATCAGCCCCCAGCTCGCCGTCAGGGTGGCCATGGCCTATGCCACCACCCTCAAGCGGGGCAGCACCGTGACGACCTCGCGCGACTCGAGCCGAGCAGCCCGGATGCTCAAGCGGGCGATCATGGTTGGCCTCAACGCGGCTGGTGTGAACGCCGACGACCTGGAGGTCGCCACGCTTCCGGTGACCCGGTTCCAGGTGCGGCGAGGAGCGAGCCAGGGCGGCATCAGCGTGCGACTGTCTCCCGGCGACCCCCAGGCGGTGGTGATCCGGTTCTTCGACGACGCCGGGGTCGACATCGACGAGACGACCCAGCGCAAGATCGAGCGCATCGTGCACCGCGAGGACTTCCGCCGGGTGCCGGCGGCCGAGATCGGCGATCTCGGATTTCCGCCCAGGACCCTCGAGTTCTACACCGCCGCCCTGATGGACAGCATCGACCTCGAAGCCGTGCGGTCGGCCCGGTTCAAGCTGGTGGTCGACTACGCCTACGGCACGGCGAGCTTCGTGATGCCGAACGTTCTGGCCCGGCTGGGAGCTGACGTGCTCGCCCTCGACCCGTACGCTTCGACCGAAGGCGCGGTGGGCTTCGATCGGGAGACGCACGCCCGTCAGGTGAGCCAGATGGTGCAGAGCTCGGGGGCCCATCTCGGCGCCGTGATCTTCCCCGATGGCGAGCGACTGGTGATCGTCGACGACGCCGGCCACGTGCTGAGCGACGATGAGGCGCTGCTGGCGCTGCTGCGGCTGGTGGTGACCAGTCATGATCGACCCCGCGTGGCGCTTCCGGTCGTCGCCAGCCGGGCCGCCGAGGCCATCTGCGCCGAGGCAGGGGCCGAGATCGTCTGGACGAAGACCTCCACCGCCCACCTCATGGAGGTCGCCGCCTCGGAGCAGGTCGACTTCGCCGGCGGGCGCGAGAGCGGGTTCGCCTTCCCGGCCTTCCTCCCCGCCTACGACGCCGCCGCCACGCTGGTCAACCTGCTGGCCATGCTGGCGGGTGGCGGGATTCGACTCTCGAAGGTGGTCGGCCAGTCCTCGCCCGTCCACCTGGCCCACCAGCGGGTGATCACCCCCTGGGAGCAGAAGGGGCTGGTGATGCGGACGCTGGTGGAGAACCTGAAGGACCGGGAGCTGGTGCTCGTGGACGGGGTGAAGGTGCTGGAGGACGACGGGTGGGCCCTGGTCCTTCCCGACCCCGAGCAGCCCGTCACCCACGTGTGGGCCGAGGGACCGGACGATCGGGCCGCCTCGACGCGAGCCGCCGAGTACGCATCGCTCGTGCGCGAGCTGCTTCGGTAGCGACGGCGGTGGTCGGCGCTCGGGAGACCCGCCCCCGCCAGGGAGGCGGGTCGGCGGACGGGGCAGGTCGCGTATCGGGTAGCTTCCTGCCATGAACGTGCCCGACGGCCTCCGCTACACCTCCGACCACGAGTGGGCCCGCCTCGAGGACGGCAGGGTGCGGGTCGGGATCACCGACTACGCCCAGGACGCGCTGGGTGACGTGGTGTTCGTCCAGCTCCCCGAGCAAGGGGCCACCGTCGAGGGATCGGCGGTCTTCAGCGAGGTCGAGTCGACGAAGTCGGTCTCGGACATCTACGCGCCCCTGGCCGGCGTGGTCGTCGAGGTCAACACGGAGCTCGCCGATGCTCCGCAGCGCGTCAACGAGGACCCGTATGGCGAGGGGTGGATCTGCGTGATCGAGCCGCGGGACGCCGACGAGCTCGCCGCCCTCCTCGACGCCGAGGCCTATCGTCAGCTGATCTCGAGCTAGCCCGATCACCACCCGGTGAGCGCCGGACCGTCAAGGAGTACGGTTGACTTCGATGTTCTGCAACAACTGCGGTCACCGCAACCCACCCGACGCCAAGTTCTGCTCGTCGTGCGGAGCGGTGCTGCCCGGGTCCGCCGACGACACGACGGTGTCGTTCCTGCCCGTCGAGGGTGGCGGAGAGGTGGCCGAGGAGGAGGTTGGTGTCACCCTCCCGGAGCTGCCTCAGGGCACGGGCATGCTCGTGGTCAAGCGCGGTCCCAACGCCGGCTCGAAGTTCATGCTGGATACAGACGTCACCCGGGCCGGACGTCATCCCGAGAGCGACATCTTCCTCGATGACATCACCGTGTCCCGTCGTCACGCCGAGTTCGCCCGTCGTGAGCGGGGCTATCTCGTACGCGACGTGGGCTCGCTCAACGGCACGTACCTGAACCGGGAGCGCATCGAAGAGGCCGAGCTCGCCAGCGGAGACGAGGTCCAGATCGGTAAGTTCAAGCTCGTCTATTTGGCGGGAGCAGCGGAAGGGTAGGGGGGTCGGCTTGGCGGAGCGGACGTATCTGTCGATCGGGGACGTGCTGTCCTTGCTGAAGGACGAGTTTCCCGACATCACCATCTCCAAGATCAGGTTCCTCGAGAGCCAGGGTCTCCTCGACCCCGAGCGCACGCCGTCCGGGTACCGGAAGTTCTACGAGGAAGACGTCGACCGGCTTCGATGGATCCTCCGCCAGCAGCGCGAGAACTTCCTGCCGCTCAAGGTCATCAAGGGCCGTCTGGTCGGCACCGGCGGCACGACCGAAGGCCCGCCCCCCGATCCAGAGGCTCCTGATCTCGGCACGGCCGGCGCCGGTGCCGTGGTTGGCGTGGTCCGCACGGCCAGCAGCTCGCGATCCGCGGCTGGTGCCGCCGCCGTGGCGCCCACCGTCCGGCCCCCTCGGGCCGGGACACCAGGTACGCCGGCTCAGGCGCCTGGTCGGCGCCCAGAGGGGGCTGCGGGCGGCGCTCGCCTCGACGAGGCCCCAGAGCGCGGTCGGGGTGATCCGGCCAAGGGTTCGGACGACCTGGATCCGGAGGCGCCGGGCGGCGAGGCGCAGGCCCGGGAGTCGACCGCCCAGACGTCGACCCTGTCGCCAGCGCCGGCGCCCGCCGGTTCCCGGAGCAGGGTCGGGGTCGCTTCGCAGCCGCGGGGCGGTCGCCTCGGCGCCGCCAGCGTGCCGGCGGCAGGAGCGCGAGCGCCGGGCGGTTCACCGAGCCGCTCGGCGCCGCCAGCGGCCGGCCGGGGAGGCCGCCCCGAGGACACCCCCGGCGGAGCAGGCGGGCCGGAGGAGACCGCCGGCGCCGGTGGTCGGCGGGAAGAGGGAGGCAGCCGGCGGCCGGCCGCCCAGGTAGGGACGGCCGAGGAGGAAGGCGGCGGTCCGCTGTCGATCGGCCTGTCGGGCGTGAACCTCACCGCCGAGGAGCTGTCGGACGCGAGTGGCCTCAGCGCGGATGAGCTCGGCGAGCTGGAGCGCTACGGCCTGCTCGTCGGGCGGCCGATCGGTGACACGACCTACTTCGACGAGGAGAACTTGACGGTCGCCCGCCTGGCGGCGGGCTTTCGTCGCTTCGGTATCGAGGCCCGACATCTGCGCATGTACCGCACGGCGGCCGACCGTGAGGCATCCTTCTTCGAGCAGATCGTCATGCCGCTGCTCAAGCAGCGCAATCCCGCGGCCAGACGGCGCGCCGTGGAGACCCTGGCTGAGCTGACGCACCTGGGCCAAGGGCTTCGTGGCTCCCTCCTGCGGACCGCCCTCAAGGACAACACCGGGGGGTGAGAGCGGCATCGGCCCGGGTCCTCATAGACAGCGACGAGCTGCGGACCCGGGTGGCCGGTCTCGGGGCAGAGCTGTCGGCGGCCTACCCACGAGGCGTGGTGCTGGTGGCGGTGCTCAAGGGCAGCGTGTGCTTTCTGGCCGACCTGGTGCGCTGGGTCACCGTGTCGTGTCAGGTCGACTTCCTCGCCATCTCGTCGTACGCAGAGGGGACCGGGCGGGTGCGCATCGTGAAGGACCTCGACACGGACATCTCCGGCCAGGAGGTGGTGCTGGTCGAGGACATCGTCGACACCGGCCTCACGCTCACCTACATCCTCGGCGAGCTCGAGCGGCGCGGCCCGCGTTCACTCGAGGTGTGCGCCCTGTTGGACAAGGCCGCCCGCCGGATCGTGCCGACTCCGATCCGATTCGTCGGCTTCGCCATCGATGACGAGTTCGTGCTCGGTTACGGCCTCGACTACGCCGAGCGCTATCGCAACCTCGACAGGGTGGTGGCCGGCGACCTCGCAGCACTGCGGGTCGAGCCAGATGCGCATGTGAAAGAGCTGTTCTCACGCTAAGTTGCTCGTATGGTCGAGGTGCACTTGGCAGCTGTGCGGGTTGACCTCCAGTCGAACACGCCGGTCGTGCTGCTCCAGGAGACCGAAGGCGCCAGGCGCACCCTCCCGATCTTCATCGGGGCGCCCGAGGCCACGGCGATCGCCTTCGCCCTGCAGGGGGTGACCACCCCCCGACCGATGACCCACGACCTGATGAGGGACATGCTGGCCGCGCTGGGCGCCAGCGTGGAGCGGGTCGTGATCACCGAGCTGAGATCGGCGACCTACTACGCCGAGCTCCAGCTGCGGATGGGCGACCAGAGCCCCACGGTGTCCAGCCGTCCCTCTGACGCCATCGCCCTGGCCGCCCGCCTCGGGACGTCTCTGTACGTCGCCGACGACCTCCTCGACGCCGAGGGCGTGGTCCTCCAGACCGAGGACGAGGACGACGAGCCGGCCAATCCGGAGGAGCTGGTGGGCGAGTTCCGCCAGTTCCTGCAGAACATCCGGCCCGAGGACTTCAGCTCCTAGACACGACGCCGGGGGGAGGTGGTGGACGGCCCCGTCGGCGGCCGTGCAGCCGCCCACGTTGACGCCTTGGAGGCCGAAGCGTAACCTCTCACAACGACGTAACTACGTCGGTGTGAGTGCCACGAGACGAGCCGGCGTCCCGGACGGGTGGAGATCTGGCCACAGGTCCCACTCATGCGGGTCGGCCGAGCCTGGAGGCAGATTGCTATGGCAGAGGACGGGTACCGGGGGCCGCAGGTCTGTTCGATCGTCGGCATCACCTACCGCCAGCTCGACTACTGGGCCCGAACCGACCTGCTGCGGCCCTCCATCTCGGAGGCCCGGGGGAGCGGGACCCAGCGGCGGTACTCGTACCGGGACCTGCTCGAGCTGAAGGTGATCAAGCAGCTGCTGGATGCCGGCGTGTCCCTCCAGTCGACCCGCCGCGCCATCCAGTGCCTCCGGGAGAACCTGGGCGCAGACGTCGCCTCGGCGAACCTTGTCCTCGGGGGATCGGACTCGCTGCTCGCCCACTCGGGCGAGCAGGTCGTCGACCTGCTGAAGGGGGGCCAGGGGGTTCTCAACATCGTTCCCCTGGCCGGTGTCAAGCAGGCGATCGACGCCGCCATCCTGCGGCTGGCGCCCGAGAGCGAGGGGTCCGGTCAGCACGGGAGCGAGACCACCGAGCCGTCCGAGCCGTCCGAGCCGGCCAGGTCGGCGGTCGGCCAAGGGGGGTAGGCACACTGGACGAAGGCGGCCTCCCCCACGAGAGCGTCCGCTTCGCCCACAACTCGGAGCGGCAGTTCGCCAAGCTCCTCGACTTCTACGGGATCGCCTGGGAGTACGAGCCGGTCGAGTTCACTCTGGAGCGGGACAGCAATGGTGCGCCGGCCGCCGCGCTGCGGCCCGACTTCTATCTGCCCGCCTACGACCTGTACATCGAGATCACCACCCTCAACCAGCGGCTGGTGACCAAGAAGAACGCCAAGGTGCGACGGCTCCGCCAGCTCCACCCTGAGGTGAAGATCAAGATCTTCTACCAGCGCGACTACCTCAACCTCCTGGTCAAATACGGACTGGAGGAGCCGTCACAGCTGGCCGACGCCGGCCTCGACACAGTCGAGCCCCGCCCTCTTTCTTTCGAGCCCGAAGACGACTGAGGCCGGCCCAGGAGGCGGGCCCGGAGGGCTGTCATCGGCTGGCCACGCCTTGGGGAGGCCGTAGGCTGGCGCCTGTGACGACCCAGCGCTCGCCGTTGGCTGCCGCCCATGAGTCGCTCGGCGCGCGGTTCGTCGACTTCGGCGGATGGGAGATGCCGATCTCCTATCCTTCGGGAACGGTGTCGGAGCATCGGGCGTGCCGGAGCGCGGCCGTCGCTTTCGACGTCAGCCACCTGGGCACGGTGCGAGTCGAAGGGCGTGACGCCTTCGAGCGGCTGCAGCGCAGCCTGACCAACGACCTGCGCCGCATCGGCCCCGGGCGCGCGCAGTACACCCATCTGCTCGACGAGGCCGACGGCTCGGTGATCGACGACATCATCGTCTGGTGGGTCTCGCCGACCCGCTTCGACGTGATGCCCAACGCCTCCAACACCGCCAGCGTGAGGAGCGCCCTGGGTGGTCCCGACGTCACTCACGAACGGGCCGTGATCGCCATCCAGGGTCCGACCGCCCGCGAGCAGGTGGCGTCGGTGAGCCCTGTGGCGGCGACAGTCTCGCGCTTCGGTGTCGCCCGCTTCGACTGGGAGGGCGTCGACTGCGTGGCTGCCGGGACCGGTTACACGGGCGAGGACGGCGTCGAGTGCGCCGTGCCGGTCGCCCGGGCTGAGGCCTTCTGGTGGGCCGTCCTGGACCAGGGCGTCGTCCCGGCCGGGCTCGGTGCGCGCGACACCCTCCGGCTGGAGGCGGGGCTGCCCCTCCACGGTCACGAGCTGGGTCCGGGGATCACACCCCTCCAGGCGGGGCTGGGCTGGGTGGTCGGGTGGGACAAGGGCCCGTTCCGGGGGCGGGAGGCCCTCGAGGCCGAGCGCCGCCGGGGGATCGCCCGCCGGCTCCGAGGTCTGATCACCGAGAGCCGCCAGCCTCCTCGGGAGGGCAACGACGTGCGCCATGGTGGCCGCCGGCTGGGCCGGGTGACGAGCGGGAACTTCTCTCCGGTGCTCGAACGGGGGATCGGGATGGCCCTGCTGGCGCCGGACGTGGATCCCGGCGCGGGAGTGACGATCGACGTGCGCGGTCGACCGATCGACGCCAGCGTCGTCACGCTGCCCTTCGTCGGTCCCCGCGCCACCGCGAGAAAGGGTGGGTGAGCCAGTGCACTACGTTCCCCACACCGACGCCGAGATCGAGGCCATGCTGGCGGCGCTGGGCCTGACGTCGGTGGAGGAGCTGTTCGCTTCCGTCCCCCAGGCCCTCCGCCTGGCCGGGGGCCTCGATCTGCCAGCGGGACTCGGAGAGCCCGACGTGGTGGCTCGGCTCGAAGAGCTGGCCGGCCGCAACCAGGTAGGCGGACGGGACCTGGTCTGCTTCGCCGGGGCGGGCGCCTACGACCACGAGGTGCCGGCGGTGACCCGGTCCCTCGCTGGCCGGGCTGAGTTCGTCACCGCCTACACGCCGTACCAGCCCGAGGTGGCCCAAGGGGTGCTCCAGGCCCTCTTCGAGTTCCAGACCATGATCGCCCGTCTGGCCGGGGTCGGCGTCGCCAACGCCTCGTTGTACGACGGCGCCAGCGCCACCGTCGAGGCGGTGAACCTGGCGACGTCGTCCACCCGTCGATCGACGGTGTGGATCTCCCAGGGCGTCCATCCGCACTGGCGCCAGGTCGTGAGGACGTTCGCCGCCGGCGAGGGTCGCGACGTCGTCGAGATCCCCCTCCACGAAGGGCTCACGGCATGGCCCGACGAGCCGCAGGACGTCGGCGCCGTCGTCACCGCCTATCCCAACTACCTGGGCTGCCTGGAGGACGTGGACCGGGCTCGCCAGCTCGCTGACCGCGCCGGCGCGCCGCTCGTCGTGGCCTTCGACCCGGTGGCGGCCGGATTGCTGCGCTCGCCGGGCTCGTGGGGCGCCGACGTGGTCGTGGGCGAGGGTCAGGCGTTCGGCACGGCGCTCAATTTCGGTGGTCCCTACCTGGGGCTCTTCGCCTGCACCGAGGAGCACCTTCGCCGCCTACCCGGGCGGCTGGTGGGCGAGACGGTGGACACGGAGCGGCGCAGGGCCTACGTCACCACCCTGCGGACCAGGGAGCAGGACATCCGCAGGGAGCGGGCGTCGTCGAACGTCTGCACCAACCAGACATTGATGGCCGTGACGGCGGCGATCCAGCTCGGCTGGTTGGGCACGCGTGGACTGGCCGAGGTGGCCCTGCGCTGCGCCCGAGGCGCGCGCTACTGCCGGGAAGCGCTCCTCGCCGTCGACGGCGTCGAGCCCCTCGTCCCGGCGCCCGTCCTGCGGGAGTTCGCCGTCCGGGCCCCGGTCGACGGCGAGGTGCTCGTCGAACGGCTGGCCGAGGAGGGCTTTCTGGCCGGGGTGCCGCTCGGCCCCGGTCTCGAGGCCAGTGGGTGCGACGGGGGCCTGCTCGTGGCGGTCACCGAGCGCCGGACAAGGGACGAGATCGACGCCTTCGCGGCCGCCTTCGACAAGGCGGTGCGGTGATGGACCGAGACGGCATGGGCGCCGCCACCAACGCCGCCGGGGGGCGGGCGTCGAGCGCACCGCTCATGGGCCGGGACTCGGAGCCGACCATCTTCGAGCTCTCGCAGCCCGGTCGGCGGTCGTGGTCCCTGCGCACCACGGGTCTGCCGGAGTGGACAGCTCAGGAGCTGGTGCCGGCGGCGCACCTGCGGACCGAGCCCGTCGAGGTGGCCGAGGTGTCCGAGCGTGACCTCGTGGCCCACTTCACCCGGCTGTCGCACCGGCAGTACGCGGTGGACGTCGGGGCCTACCCCCTGGGCTCGTGCACGATGAAGTACAACCCCAAGGTGTGCGACGAGGTCGCCGGCCTCGCCGGCCTGACCGGAGCCCACCCCGCCGCTCCCGCGTCGCTGGTGCAGGGGTGGCTGGAGCTGTTGGTCGCCCTCGAGGAGGCCCTGTGCGAGGTGACGGGGATGGCTGCGGCCACCCTGCAGCCGGCGGCGGGCGCCGCCGGCGAGCTCACCGGGTTGATGCTGATGCGGGCCTGGCACGGGGCGCGGGACGGGTCACGGCGGCGACGGGTGATCATCCCCGACTCCGCCCACGGGACGAACCCGGCGTCGGTCACCCTCGGGGGCTACGAAGTGACGACGGTGGCCTCCGACGCCAGGGGTTGTGTCGACGTGGGCGCGCTCGGGGCCGTCCTCGACGAGACGGTGGCGGGCATCATGCTCACCAACCCGAACACCCTCGGGCTGTTCGAGGAGGACATCGCCAGCATCGCCGCCGCCGTGCACGACGTCGGTGGATTGCTCTACTACGACGGGGCCAACCTCAACGCCATCCTCGGTGTGGCCCGCCCCGGCGACATGGGCTTCGACATCGTGCACATGAACCTGCACAAGACCTTCGCCACCCCTCACGGCGGTGGGGGACCGGGCGCAGGGCCGGTGGCGGTGTCGGAGCGGCTGGCGCCCTTCCTGCCCGGACCGCGCCCCGTGCGTCGGCCCGGTGACCGGGAGGACCAGGCCGACCGGTACGGGTGGGAGATGCCGGAGCGGTCCATCGGCAGGGTGCATTCCTGGCACGGCAACGCCGTGGTCCTGGCCCGCGCCTACGCCTACATCCTGGCCAACGGCGGTGACGGCCTACGGCGCGTGGCCGACGCCGCCGTGCTCAACGCCAACTGGCTGCGTCAGCGCCTGCGAGGCTCCTACGACATCCCCTACGACCGGCCCAACATGCACGAGCTCGTGATCTCGGCTGCCAACCTGAAGCGGCGCAGCGGCGTCAAGGCCATCGACGTGGCCAAGCGGCTGCTGGAGGAGGGCTTCCACTCCCCGACGGTGTACTTCCCGCTCACCGTCGAGGAGGCCCTCATGATCGAGCCGACCGAGACCGAGAGCCCGCAGACGCTCGAAGCCTTGGCTCACGCCCTCGAGATCATCGCCGCCGAGGCACTGGGTGGCGATGCCGGCCCGGCCAAGGCGGCGCCGCGGACCACGCCGGTCAGCCGGGTCGACGAGGCCAGGGCGGCTCGCCAGCTGGTTCCCACCTGGGACGCCCGTAGCTGAGCACGGCACACTTGCGAGGGTCGGCGCCCTCGGCGGCCGCCGGGGCGGGGCTGGCAGCGCGTTATGGTCGGCGCACGTAGGCCGAGAGAGGAGCTCACATGGCCTCGAACGTCGACGTCAGCCTCGGAAGCTGGTTCGCCCGGCGGGCCGCGCTGACGCCGGACCGTCGGGCGCTGACATTCGAGGGGACAACGCGCACCTACGCCCAGTTCCTCGACCGTCTCGACCGATTGGCGGCCGGTCTGCGCGCCGGCGGTGTCTGCCATGGCGACCGGGTCGGTTTCCTCGGTCTCAACCAGCCGGCATTCTTCGAGACCATGCTCGCCGCGTCCCGCCTGGGGGCGAGCTTCGTGCCGTTGAACTTCCGCCTGACGGGGCCGGAGCTGGCGTACATCATCGGCGACGCCGGGATCCACACCCTGGTGGTCGACGACCCGCACCGAGCAGTGGTCGACTCGATGCGTCCTGATCTGTCGGTGCGGCGCTACCTGGGGGCTGACGACACGGTCGCCGACGGGTGGGAGCCGCTCGAAAGGGTGATCGCGGGCCACCGCCCGATCTCGGCCACGGAGCCGATCGGCGCCGACGAGGTGGCCCTCATCATGTACACCTCGGGCACGACCGGACTACCCAAGGGGGCCATGCTCACACACGGCAACCTCTGGTGGAACAACGTCAATGCGCTCCACACCCTGGACATCGTGCAGGACGACGTCACCCTCGTCGTCGCGCCGCTGTTCCACATCGGCGGCCTGAACGTCACCACCCTCGTCACATGGCAGAAGGGCGGAGAGGTGGTGCTCCACCGCAGCTTCGACCCTGACGGCTGCCTCGAGGCCATCGCCAGCCAGGGCATCACGACCGTGTTCGCCGTGCCGGCCATGCTCATGTTCATGAGCCAGCACCCGCGGTTCGGCGAGGCCGATCTCACCAGCCTGCGGATGGTGGTCTGTGGGGGAGCGCCGGTGCCCGAGGCGCTCATCAAGATCTACAACGGCGTGGGCGTACCCATCAACCAGGGCTACGGCTTGACCGAGACGGCGCCCCTGGTGACGTTCCTCACGTCGGAGTTCGCCTTGGCGAAGGTGGGCTCGGCGGGCCAGCCTCCGTTGTTCACCGAGGTGCGACTGGCGGGCGGGGAGGGCGGCGCGGTGGCCGAGCCCCTGGCCCGCGGCGAGGTGTGCGTGCGGGGCCCCAACGTCATGAAGGGGTACTGGAACCAGCCCGAGGCCACGGCGGCCGCCGTCGACGGCGAGGGCTGGTTCCACACCGGTGATCTCGGCTACCTCGACGAGGACGGGTTTCTCTACATCGTCGATCGGGTGAAGGACATGGTGCTCACCGGCGGCGAGAACGTGTATCCGGCGGAGGTGGAGGGGGCGCTCTTCCAGCATCCCGCCGTCGCCGACGTGGCGGTCGTGGGTGTGCCCGACGAGCGTTGGGGTGAGGCCGTGGTGGCGGTCGCCGTGGTCAAGGACGACGCGTCCCTGACGCTGGAGGACCTGCGAGACGTCGCCGGCCGCTCGCTCGCCCGCTACAAGCTGCCCACTCGCTTGCACGTGGTCGACGCCTTGCCTCGCAACCCCGCGGGCAAGGTCCTCAAGTTCGAGCTTCGGGCACAACTTGGAGCGCAACCGAGTGGCGAGGAGAGCTGAGTGACAATGCGCGTCGGGCTGTTCATCGCCACCGTCAATCCCGTCGCAACACCCGAGTTCCTGGCCGCGGCGGCGGCAGGGGCCGAGGAAGGTGGCTTCTCGTCAGTGTGGGTGGGCGAGCACGCCGTGCTCGTCGACGAGTACGAGTCGCGATATCCATACGCTGACGACGGCAAGATCCCCCTCGTCGGAGAGACCGGGCTGCTCGAGCCGTTCGACACGCTGTCGTTCCTCGCCGGGGTGACATCCACGGTGCGGCTGGGCACCGCGGTGTGCCTGCTTCCCCAGCGCAATCCCGTCTACACGGCCAAGGACGCATCGACGGTCGACTGGCTGTCCGGGGGTCGCTTCGACTTCGGCATTGGTATCGGCTGGCTGCGCGACGAGTTCGAGGCCGTGGCCGCGCCCTTCGAGCACCGGGCTGAGCGGTGCCGGGAGTACGTCGAGGTCATGCGCCGCCTGTGGTGCGACGATCCTTCCGAGTACCAGGGGAGGTTCTATTCCCTCCCTCGCTGCCGGATGTTCCCGAAGCCGGTGCAGCAGCCGCACCCGCCGCTGTACTTCGGGGGCGAGAGCGATGCCGCCCTACGCCGGGTGGCCGACCTCGGCCACGGCTGGCACGGGTTCAACCTCGGCCCCGAGGAGACCGCCGAGCGCGTGTCGAGTCTCGAGCGCCTCCTCGAGGAGCGGGGCCGCACGCTGGCCGACGTCGACGTGACGGTCTCGTCCTATCTCAAGCCGGTGGAGCCGAAGAGCCTCGCCGCCTACCGGGACGCCGGGGTCGACCAGCTTGTGCTCCCCGCCTTCGCGACCGACAGCGAGAAGCTGCGCGCCCTCGTGGCCGGGCTGTCCGAGCGGTTCGTGGAGCCGGCGGGGGAGCTGTAGCTACCCGAGCAGGTCGGGTTGCTCCCGCACGATGCGGTCGTAGAGCGGCTGGAAGCTGAACCAACCGGCGATGTTCGAGCCCACCTGACTGGAGGTGAGCCGGGCCATGTCCTCGTCGATCAGCACCGGCTTGCCCGCCGCCTCAGCGAGGAGCTGAGCCTGGCACGAGCGCTCCATGGTGATGAACCACCAGGCCGCCTCGTCGACGGACTGGCCGACCGTCAGCAGGCCGTGGTTGCGCAGGATGACGGCTTTGGCGTCGGCCAGGGAGTGGGCGAGGCGCTTGCCCTCCTCGACGTCGAGCACGACACCGGTGTAGTCGTCGAACAGGGCGTGGTCTCCGTAGAAGGCGCAGACGTCCTGGGTGATCGGGTCCAGCGTGCGTCCGAGCGCCGACCACGACTTGCCGTAGATCGAGTGGGCGTGGGCGGCGGCCACCACGTCGGGGCGGGCGGCGTGGACCTGGGAGTGGATGGCGAAGGCGGCGGTGTTGACGGCGTAGTCACCCTCGACCACCTCGCCCTGGTCGTTCACCAGGATGAGGTCGCTGACTCGGATGTGGCCGAAGTGGACACCGAAGGGGTTCACCCAGAAATGATCGAGACGCTCCGGATCCCGCGCCGTGATGTGGCCGGCGACCCCCTCGTCGAAGCCGAACCGCGAGAACAAGCGGAACGCGGCCGCGAGGCGCTGCTTGCGGTGCAGCCGCTCGTCCTCGACGGACTCGAACTGGGGCGGCAGCGGGAGACCCGGCATCTGGACACCTCCGCGAGAGGAATGTGACGATTCGATCCTAACGGCTCGGTTCGACAGCGGTGTTGCTGAGCGCGTTTGTCGGGCGCCGCAGCCCAGCTGGTACGTTCTCGGCCAAACGGCCCGGCAGGGGGAGTCCCTTCCGGGTCACCGAAGGAGCAGACCTGAGCACGGATCGCCCGAGGGGACCCGCCGGCTGGGCCGAGCCACGCTCGGCTCGCTGGGGCGACGCCGGGTCCACGCCGGGCACCGGGGCGCAGGCGGAGGCCCTCGACGAGGACCGACCGGCGAGAGAGGCTGTCCTCGCCCACTGGGGGCTGCGCGTGGCCTCGTACCTGGTCGACTTCGTGGCCCCGTTCCTGGCCGCCGCCATCCTCGTCAGGGTGTGGGCCCCGGCCGGGGTCATCGCCTACGTGGCCGTCGTAGCCTTCGTAATTTGGAACCTGGTCGTCCAGGGCATAACGGGACAGACCGCCGGCAAGCGCTTCGTCGGCACCAGGCTGGTGCGACAGGACGACGGCGAGGTGGTGGGCCCGTGGCTGTCGATCGTTCGCTACATCGCCCACATCGTGGACGTCCTGCCGCTGTACGCCGGCTTCCTGTGGCCGCTGTGGGACCACAAGCGCCAGACGTTCTCCGACAAGATCTGCCACACGGTCGTCATCGTCGCCTGAGTCGCCTGATTCGACGGAGTCGCCTGAGTCGCCGGAATGAAAGCCGGGCCCTCCTGGCGGCGCCGAGGGGCCCCACGTGGCCCTGAGCGACCGGGGAGGGGGCTCCCGAGAGGAGCCGTCCCGACAGCCCTCCCGCTGTCTAGCTCAGCAACTTTACATAAC
>DATBBR010000145.1 GCA_036270875.1 Acidimicrobiales bacterium | reverse complement strand
CTGGGGCCACCGCCAGCGCTATACCACCATCGAGATCACCGGCATCAGCGGGCCGTCCGGCGCGACCGCCAGGCGCCGGGCCTAGGAGCAGAGGATGTCCAAGACCAAGGGCGGAGGCTCGACCAGGAACGGGCGGGACTCCGCGGCCCAGCGGCTCGGCGTGAAGTGCTTCGACGGGACGTCGGTGAAGGCGGGGTCGATCATCGTCCGCCAGCGGGGCACTCGGTTCCACCCGGGTCTCAACGTCGGGCGGGGTGACGACGACACCCTGTTCGCCACCGCCCGAGGGACCGTGAAGTTCGGAACCCGCAAGGGCCGCAGGCTGGTGGACATCCTGCCCGACCAGGCCTAGACGGCCCCCGCGCTCTGCCGGGGCCCGTTCAGGGCTCGCCGGTAGTCTCGGAGGCATGTCCGGGTTCGTCGACGAGGCCCAGCTCCACGTCAAGGGTGGTAACGGGGGAGCCGGCGCCGTCTCGTTCCGGCGCGAGGCCCACGTGAGCAAAGGCGGCCCAGATGGTGGGAGCGGCGGCGGCGGGGGAAACGTGTGGCTGGCTGCGACCAGCGACGTGGCATCGCTGCTGGCCTTCCGGGACCACCCTCATCGTCGCGCCCCCGACGGCACGCACGGCGGCGGCAAGAAGCGGCACGGGCGCACCGGGGCGGATGTCACGGTCGGAGTCCCGGAGGGCACGGTCGTGCGTACGCTCGCCGGCGACACCGTGGCCGACCTGGCGACCGCGGGAGAGCGGTGGCTGGCGGCTCGGGGGGGACGGGGCGGGCGCGGCAACGCCCGCTTCCTGTCCAACCGACGGCGAGCTCCTTCGTTCGCCGAGCAGGGCGAGATCGGCGAGGAGCGCTGGCTCGATCTCGAGCTGAAGCTCATGGCCGACGTCGCCCTCGTCGGTTTCCCGAACGCCGGCAAGAGCACGCTCATCTCGCGCATCTCAGCCGCCCGCCCCAAGATCGCCGACTACCCCTTCACGACCCTCGAGCCGCACCTCGGTGTGGTGCGGACGGGCTCCTCGACCGACCCGACCGACCTGGTCGTCGCCGACATCCCCGGCCTCGTGGAGGGAGCGAGCGCGGGCCGAGGTCTCGGCCATCGCTTCCTCCGCCATGTCGAGCGGGCACGGGTCCTGGTGGTGCTGATCGACCTGGCGCCCATGGACGGCGCGCCGGCGGAGGTGCAGGAGCGGATCCTGCTCGAGGAGCTCGGCCGCTATCGGCCCGAGCTGCTCGAGCGCCCGCGTCTGATCGTGGGCTCCAAGGCCGATCTGCTGAGCCCCGACGACGGACACGCATCCGCCGATGGACAGCCCAGCCTGGGCCAGCAACCGCAGGCGCGCATCTCGGCGGTGACCGGGGCCGGCCTTGGACCCTTTCTCGGCCGGTTGGCGGGCCTGGTGAGCGAAGCCCGGGCTGCGTACGCGCCGCTCCATACCGTCGTCGTCCACCGTCCCGAGCCCGAAGGCGTCGACGTCGAGCGCTCCGATGACGGAGGCTTCGTCGTGAGGGGCCGCCCCGCCGAGCGGGCGGTGGCCGTGAGCGACCTCACCGACGTCCAGGCCCTCGACTACGTCCAGCATCGTCTGCACCGCCTGGGGGTCGACCGGGCGCTGGCCCGCGCCGGCGCCCGCGAAGGTGACCTGGTGCACGTGGGCGGCTTCACGTTCACCTACGAGCCCGATCGCTGAGGGCGTCGGGGCCGTGATCGTGGTGGTCAAGATCGGATCGTCGTCGGTGACCGACACGACTGGCCGGGTCGACGGGGACGCTGTCACCAAGCTGTGTGCCGAGGTAGCCGCCGTCCGTGCGGCCGGCCACCAGGTCGTCGTGGTCAGCTCCGGCGCCATCGCCGCCGGCCGGCCGGCATTGGGGATGCGGGACGTCCGCCGGTCAGGAGCCCGGGCTACCGATCTTGCCACGCTGCAGGCGATCTCCGCCGTGGGTCAGAGCCGCCTGATGAGGGTCTACGACGATCTGCTGGCAACCCACGGCCTGGTGGGCGGCCAGGTGCTGCTGGCGCCCCTGGATTTCGTGCACCGCCAGCAGTACCTCCACGCCCGCCAGACGCTCACTCGCCTGCTCGAGCTCGGCGTCGTCCCCGTGGTGAACGAGAACGACGCCATCGCTGACGACGAGATCCGCTTCGGCGACAACGATCGCCTCGCCGCGCTCACCGCCCACCTCGTGCGCGCCGATGTCCTCGTCCTGCTCACCGACGCCCCCGGCCTGCTCACCGCCGATCCTCGCCTCGACCACGAAGCTTCTCTGATCCAGGAGGTGGTCGAGGTGGACCGGGAGCTCGAGCGCATGGCCGGCGGAGCGGGTAGCGAGCGGGGCAGCGGCGGCATGGCCTCGAAGCTGGCGGCGGCCAAGATCGCCGTGTGGTCCGGCATACGGGTGGTCATCGCTGCAGCCGAGCGGCCGGGCGTGCTCGCGGACGCGGTGGCCGGCCGGCCGGGCGTGGGGACCGCCGTCCGGGCTCGGGATCGTCGGCTCCCCGCCCGCAAGCTGTGGATCGCCTTCGCCGTGGACGCCGCCGGCACCGTGGTGGTCGACGAGGGGGCTCGGCGCGCCCTCACCGAGCGGGGCACCTCGCTGCTTCCGGCCGGCGTCGTGGCGGTCAAAGGAGCCTTCGAGGCCGACGACGCAGTGGAGGTCGCCACCGCCACCGGAGAGGTCTTCGCCAAGGGACTGGCCCGGATGCCGAGCCGCCGCCTGAGCCAGTGGCGGGGAAGGCGAACCGACGAGCTGCCCGATGACCTGCCCCACGAGGTCGTGCATCGCGACGACCTCGTGTTGTTGGCCTGAACCGTCACGCCGGTAGCCCCGCCGTCATCCCGGGCAGCTCCACCGAGCGTCGGACGGGTTGGCGGCGTCAGCGGCTCGAGACCGCCCCTACTTGGAGCTCTCGCCCGGCGGATTGGCCGGCGTCGGCGTCTCCGGCTTCTGCTCCGGCGCGTCGGCACCGGCGTCATTGGTCTGCTCCGCCGCGGCCCCGGTCCCCAGCGCCCCACTGCTCCCGCTGCCGAGGCCGGCCGGCGGACTGGGCGCGGCCAAGCCGAGCTGCTCACGGATCTGGTCCAGGCGGGTCTCGGCCTCGGTGTTGATCTGGGCCTGCTCGACCTCGAGCATGCGGCCTTCCACTGACTGGGAGCCAAGCTCGGACGTGCCCAGTGCCTTGGCGTACCGGGCCTCGATCTTGTCCCGGACCTCGTCGAGGGTCGGGACGTCCTGGCCCACCGATGCCGACAGCGAGGTCATCGCCCGGTTCATCTGTTCCTGCATCTTGGCCTGATCGAGCTGTGACAGGAGCTTCTGGCGCTCGGTGAGCTTGGTCTGCAGCGCCGCCGAGTTCTGCACCACGGCCTGCTTGGCCTGCTCGGCCGCCTGGGCCGACTGCAGGTGGAGGATCTTCAGGGAGTCGACCTCCCGCTCGGTGGCGATGAGCCGGTTGGCGAAGGCCTGGGCCGCCTGCGTGAGCTCGGTCGCCCTGGCGGCGTCGCCCTTCTTGGTGGCGTCGTCGGCCATCAGCACCGCCTGACGAGCCGAGTTGTTGACCTTGCTGAGGTCCTCCATCGAACGGTTGAGCCGCATCTCGGTCTGCTTCTGGTTGGCGATGACGTTGGCCGCCTGCTCGGTCAGCCGGCGGTGCTGCTGCTGGGCCTCGCCGATGGCCTGCTCGAGCTGGATCTTGGGATCGGCCCTCTCGTTGAACCTGCTGTTCGCGGAGGCGCTGAAGTACCGCCACCACCGGGTGATCAGATTGGCCATGGACGCGATGCTACGCCCTCGGTGCTGGTTCCATGGCTCTGTCGCCGGCGGCAGGAGGCGTTGGCCCCCGTCAGGAGGCGGGCCGCCACATGGGCCACACCAGCGGCCCGCCTGGCAGGCGAACCTCCCCGGTGACCTCGAAGCCGTGACGGCCGTAGAAGGCGATATTGGCCTCCTTGGACGACTCCAGGTAGGCGGGCATCCCCTCACGGTCGCAAAGCTCGAGGATCGGTGCCATCAAGGTGGAGCCGATCCCGTGGCCCTGGCGGGTGGGTTCGGTGCCGAGCACGGCCAGGTACCAGTGCAGCTCCTGTGGGTGGCTGGCTTCGACCAGGTTGAGGCCCCGTGAGGCGAGACCGAGGCGCCGACCGAACAGGCGGATGAAGTTGGGCAGCATCCGCAGCTGTCCCCGCACCCCGAGGCGCCACTTGCCGGGCGGCTCCCAGAGGGCCCCTCCAGCCACGTCGCCGGTCGTGTACACCTCGCCGTGGGGCAGCACGATCTTGGTCAGGTGGGCGGAGAAGAACCGGGGCAGGGTGCGCTTCCGCCTGGCCGGGTCCGGGAAGAGCCACGCCATGACCGGATCGTCGTCGAAGGCGCGGGCCAGGGCGCCGGCCAGAGCCGCCACGTCGGTGCGGTGTGCTTTCCTGACGGCGGGCGTCGTCACGCCCAAGTATGGACACGCGCCCCGCCCCTTCGCCCCGGCAATCGCCCCAAACCCGACGACACGACCCCGAGGGCTCCCAGCACCTAGACCGAGCGGTCAAGAGGAGGCGACCGTCAGGTTAGGCTGGTGGCCGTGGCGCCCACCCCGTCGACTCCTGCGCTGGCTGACCTGGGCCGTCGTGCCGCCGGCGCGTCGCAGCAGCTGGCCAGGGCCAGCACCGGGGCCAAGGACGCAGCGCTGACGGCCGCCGCCGATCTCATCGTCCGCGGCGGGGACGACCTCATGGCGGCCAACGCCGAGGACGTGGCCCGGGCGGAGCGGTCGGACACCTCCCCGACCGTGGTCGACCGGCTCCGTCTCACCCCGGCGAGGGTCGAGGGCATGGCCGACGGACTGCGCCAGGTGGCCGCGCTACCCGATCCCGTGGGCGAGGTCGTCGACGGCTGGGTCCGGCCCAACGGCCTGCGAGTCAGCCGGGTCCGGGTCCCGCTCGGGGTCGTCGGCATCATCTACGAGAACCGGCCCAACGTCACCAGCGACGCAGCCGGACTGTGCCTCAAGTCCGGGAACGCCGCCTTCCTGCGGGGCTCGTCGGCCGCGGTCCGGTCCAATCAGGCCATCGCCGGTCTCCTCAGGGAGGGGGTCGCCAAAGCCGGGCTCCCGCCGGACGCCGTGGTGCTGGTCGAGGACACGAGCAGGGAGTCGGCGCGGGAGTTCATGCAGCTGCGGGGCATGATCGACTGCCTGGTCCCCCGTGGCGGTCGCTCCCTGGTGGCGTCGGTGCTCGAGCACGCCACCGTGCCCTACATCATCGACGGCGACGGCAACTGCCACGTCTACGTGGATGCCGGCGCCGACCTCGAGACGGCCCTGGCCATAGTGGTCAACGCCAAGACCCAGCGGCCGAGCGTCTGCAACGCGGCCGAGTCACTGCTCGTGCACGAGGACGTGGCCGAGTCGTTCCTGCCGCGAGCCCAGGACGCCCTCGAAGGAGTTGAGCTGGTGGGCGACGAGCGGACCGCCAGGATCCTGCCCGGCGTGGGCCCAGCCTCCGATGCCGACTACGGCGCCGAGTTCCTCGACCTCAAGCTGAGCGTGGCGGTGGTCGACTCGCTCGACGGCGCCATCGACCACATCCGCCGCTACGGCTCGGGTCACTCGGAGGCGATCGTCACCGACGACCTGGGGGCGGCGACCCGCTTCACGCGAGAGGTGGACGCGGCCGCCGTCCTGGTGAACGCCTCGACCCGATTCGTCGATGGCGGCGAGCTGGGCCTCGGGGCCGAGATCGGGATCAGCACCCAGAAGCTCCATGCGCGCGGACCGATGGGTCTCCGCGAGCTGACCACCATCAAGTACGTGATCCAAGGAGAAGGGCAGGTACGAACGTGACATCGTTGGGGCCGCGTTTCGAGTCGGTGCCCGCTGTGCGCGAGGGGCTTGCCGGCGTCTCGTACCTGGCCGACGAGGGCATCGCCGGAGTCGTGTACCTCGCCGACCGGCTGGGCAAGCCTGTCCTCGTCGAGGGCCCCGCCGGCGTGGGCAAGACCGAGCTGGCCAAGAGCGTCGCGGCCATGACGGGAAGCCGGCTCATCCGTCTGCAGTGCTACGAGGGCCTGGACGAGTCCAAGGCCCTCTACGAGTGGAACTACAAGAAGCAGCTCCTGCGCATCCAGGCCCAGCGGGTGGTGGAGTCGGACGGGGCCGAGCCGGCGGCGGCGTCCAGTGGGTCGTGGAGCGACCTGGAGGAGGACATCTTCAGCGAGGACTTCCTCCTCACCAGGCCCCTGCTCGAGGCCATCCGGGCCACCGACCCGGTCGTGCTGCTGGTCGACGAGGTCGACCGGGTCGAGGTGGAGACCGAGGCCCTGTTGCTCGAAGTGCTGTCCGACTACCAGGTCTCGATCCCCGAGCTGGGCACGGTGGCCGCCACCCAGCATCCCCTGGTCTTCCTCACGTCGAACAACACGCGAGAGCTCTCCGAGGCACTCAAGCGGCGGTGCCTGTACTTGCACATCGACTACCCCGAGCTCGAGCGGGAGAAGGCCATAGTGATGACCCGGGTGCCGGAGATCTCCGACCACCTGGCCGATCAGATCGTGCGCATCGTGCGCTCGCTGCGCAGCCTCGAGCTCAAGAAGCACCCGTCGGTGTCCGAGACGCTGGACTGGGCCAGGACTCTGGTGCTCCTCGGGGCCGACTCGATCGGCGCCGAGCAGGCCCGGGACACGCTCCACATCCTCCTCAAGTACCGCACCGACATCGAGAAGGCGGCCAAGGAGCTCTCGGTCGCCGAGGGCGCCTGACCGGCGACGTGCTCGATCTCCTCGCCGGGTTCATCTCCGAGCTGCGGGCGGCCGGGCTGCCGGTCTCGCTGACCGAGAACCTGGACGCCACCGAGGCGGTGCGTCACATCCCGCTGGAGGACCGCGAGGCCTTCAAGTACGCCCTCGGTGCGACCCTCGTGAAGAGCAACGCGCACTGGAAGGCGTTCGAGACCGTCTTCGAGGTGTACTTCTCGCTCCGGGGTCCGCAGTACGACATCCAACCCGAGGACGGTGACGGCAACGGCGACGGGCGTCGCGCCCCGGGAGACGATCGACCGCCGGCACGCGGTGGGGCGATGGACGCCCTGAGCCCCGAGCAGATGGCCGAGCTGCTCTACCGGGCCCTCATGGACGCCGATGACGCCGTGCTGTCCGCGGTGGCGCGTCAGGCTGTCACGCGGTTCTCGGGCATGGAGCCGGGGCGGCCGGTGGGCGGGACCTACTACCTCTACCGAACGCTACGAAAGCTCGACCTCGATGCCGTCCTGGCCCGCCTGATGGAGGGAGCCCAGGAGGCCTCGGGCGGGCTGACGCCGCTGGAGGAGAGGCTGGCCAAGGACGAGTACGAGTCACGCATCGATCGCCTCCGCAAGGAGGTCGAGGCCGAGATCCGTCGCCGGCTGGTTGCCGACCGAGGGGCCCAGGCGGTGGCGAAGACCCTGCGCAAGCCGCTGCCTGAGGACGTCGACTTCATGCATGCGTCGCGCGACGAGATGATGGCCCTTCGCCGCGCCATCCACCCGCTCACGAGAAAGCTGGCTGTGCGCCTGGCCCGCAAGCGGCGCCACGGCCGCAAGGGGCCGCTCGATTTCCGCAATACCATGCGCCACTCGCTGTCCTACGGGGGGGTGCCGGCCGAGCCCAAGTTCCGCTATCCGCGACCGGCGAAGCCCGAGATCTTCGTGATCGCCGACATCTCAGGGTCGGTCGCCGCCTTCGCCCGCTTCACCCTGCAGCTCACCCACGCCATCAGTTCGCAGTTCTCGCGCGTCCGCAGCTTCGTGTTCATCGACGGGATCGACGAGGTGACGCGCTTCTTCGAGGGGGCCGAGGACATCACCGAGGCGGTCCATCGGGTGAACACCGAGGCCGACGTGGTCTGGGTCGACGGCCACTCCGACTACGGGCACGCCTTCGAGACGTTCTGGGAGCGGTGGGGCCGGGAGGTCTCCCCCAAGACCAGCGTGATCCTGCTGGGCGACGCCCGCAACAACTATCACGCATCCCAGTCGTGGGTGCTGAAAGAGATTCGCCGGCGGGCCCGACACGTCTACTGGCTCGATCCAGAGCCCCGCTCCTACTGGGACACGGGCGACTCGATCCTTTCCGAGTATGCCGCCCACTGCGACGGCACCTTCGAGTGTCGGAACCTGCGCCAGCTCGAGCATTTCGTCGAGGAGCTCGATTGACGGCTCTCGAACGGTCGACCCGTCTGGTGCTCGTTCGCCACGGCGAAGCCAACTGCAATGTGCAGGGCATCGTCGGGGGCCACCGCGGCTGCACGGGCCTGTCCCCTCTGGGCATGGCCCAGGCCGAGGCCCTGCGCGCCCGCTGGGAGGCGACCGGTGAGATGCGCGAGGCCGACGCCCTCTACGCCAGCGTGCTGCCCAGGGCCATCCAGACGGCCGAGATCATCGCTCCGGCGCTCGGCGACCTCGAGCTCACGACCGACTGCGCCCTGTGCGAGATGCACCCGGGGGAATGCGACGGGATGGCGTGGGAGGAGTTCGCCCGTCTCTACCCGCCCGTCGACTTCACGGCCCACCCCGACCGTCCCCTGTCGCCGGGGGGCGAGAGCTGGACGGAGCTCCTCCGGCGCGTCGACAGGGCCCTGCGGGCGCTGGCGGACCGCCACGAGGGAGAGACCGTCGTCGTGGCGTGCCACGGGGGGGTCGTCAACGCCTCGCTGGTGGCCTTCCTCGGGCTGGCCCACGACGGCACCCGCCTTGACCTCCGCACCCGCAACACCTCGATCACGGAGTGGGAGCGTGTGGACGGGAACTGGCGGCTGCTGCGCTACAACGACAGCGCCCACCTGGCGACGGTCGCCGCGCTCGGCTGAGCGACGGCCCGATCCCGGCGGCCGGCCGTGAGACGGCTCAGGCGGGACCGAGGATCATCCCCGCCCCTGCGGTGACGTTGGTGGTCTCGTCGACCAGGATGAAGCTGCCGGTGGCCCGGTCGCGCCGGTAGTCGTCGAACATCAGCGGCGCCGTCACCCGCAGGTGGAGCCGGCCCATCTCGTTGAGCCCCAAGCCCGTGCACTCCTCGTCGCGATGCAGGGTGTTGATGTCGAGCCGGTACCGGAGGTCCTTCACCACGGCCCGAGCGGTGCGGGTCGTGTGCTTGAGCGCGTAGCGTCCGTTGGGCTGGAGAGGGCGATCGGTCAGCCAGCACACCATGGCCTCGATGTCCTGGCCGACCGTGGGCTGGTTGTGGGGACGGCACAGCATGTCGCCCCGCGAGATGTCGATGTCGTCCTCGAGCCGAACAGTGACCGACATCGGTGGGTACGCCTCGTCGACGGGCCCGTCGTAGGTGTCGATGGCCGCGACCCTCGTGGTGAGACCCGACGGCTGGACCACGACCTCGTCCCCAGGGCGCAGGACCCCGGCGGCCAGCTGGCCGGAGTAGCCGCGGTAGTCGTGGTGGGCGTCGTTGTGGGGCCGGATGACGTACTGCACGGGGAACCTCACGTCGACCAGGTTGCGGTCCGAGGCGATGTGCACCTCTTCCAGGTGGTGGAGCAGCGGCGTCCCCTGGTACCAGCCCATGTTGGCCGACCGCTCAACGACGTTGTCGCCGTGGAGGGCACAGGCCGGGATGAACACGATGTCGGTGACGTCGAAGCGGCTGGCGAAGCGGCGGAAGTCGTCCTTGATGGCCTCGAATGCCGCCTGGTCCCAGTCGACCAGGTCCATCTTGTTGATGCACACGACCATGTGCGGGATACGCAGAAGGTTGGCCACGACGGCGTGGCGGCGGCTCTGCTCGGTGAGGCCCTTGCGGGCGTCCACCAGGATGAGCGCCAGGTCGGCCGTGGAGGCACCCGTCACCATGTTGCGGGTGTACTGCACATGTCCCGGAGTGTCGGCGATGATGAACTTGCGCCTGGGTGTGGCGAAATAGCGGTAGGCGACGTCGATCGTGATGCCCTGCTCCCGCTCGGCGCGCAGTCCGTCGGTGAGCAGGGCCAGGTTGACGTAGTCGAAGCCCCATTGGGTGCTGGTCCGCTCGACGGCCTCGATCTGGTCCTCGAACAGCGACTTGGCGTCGTACAGCAGGCGTCCGATCAGGGTGCTCTTGCCGTCGTCCACCGACCCCGCCGTGGTCAGGCGCAGGAGATCGGCGCGCATGTCAGAAGTACCCCTCGCGCTTGCGATCCTCCATGGCCGCCTCCGAGACGCGGTCGTCGGCCCTGGTGGCACCCCGCTCGGTCAGCCGGGTGGCGGCCACCTCGGCGAGGATGTCCGGCACCGTGGCGGCGGTGGATTCCACGGCGCCGGTGCAGGTCATGTCGCCCACGGTCCGGTAGCGGACCATCGCCTCGAAGGGCTCCTCACCGGGACCGAGCTTGACGTAGGGGCCGACCGCAAGGAGCATCCCGTCGCGGGGGAACACCGTCCGGCGATGGGCGTAGTAGATCGGGGGCACCTCGAGCTGCTCGCGCTCGATGTACTGCCAGACGTCGAGCTCGGTCCAGTTGGACAGCGGGAACACCCGGATGTGCTCGCCCTGGCGAATGCGGGAGTTGTAGAGCGACCACAGCTCGGGGCGCTGGTTCTTCGGATCCCACTGCCCGAACTCGTCGCGGACCGAGAAGACACGCTCCTTGGCCCGGGACTTCTCCTCGTCGCGTCGGGCCCCCCCGAAGCAGGCGTCGAATCCTGCCTCGGCGATGGCGTCGAGGAGCGTGACCGTCTGGGCCCGATTGCGCGAGGCCCTCGGACCCTCCTCCTCGGCGACCCGTCCCTGGTCGATGGAATCCTGCACCGACGCCACCAGGAGGCGCTCGCCCAGCTCGGCCATGCGCCGGTCGCGGAACTCGAGGACCTCGGCGAAGTTGTGCCCCGTGTCGACGTGCATGACGGGGAAGGGGAACCTACCGGGCCGAAAGGCCTTCTCGGCCAGCCGCAGGAGCACGATCGAGTCCTTGCCCCCGCTGAACAGCAGCACCGGGCGCTCCAGCTCGGCCGCCACCTCGCGGAAGATGAAGACGGCCTCGGCCTCCAGGGCGTCGAGGTTGGACAGCTCGTAGGCAGGAGCCAGAGACACTGGACGGAAAGTTTAGTTCCCGGGTCGGGATTTCCTGCCCGGCGGCGTCGATTGTCTGGCCCGACCGCGGCTCAGGAGCGCAACAGCTCGGCCACCCGGTAGGCGAGATCTAGCGACTGGCGCGCGTTCAGGCGGGGATCGCAGGTCGTGGTGTAGCGCAGGTCGAGGTCGTCCTCCAGGACCTCCTCGGCGCCGCCCAGGCACTCGGTGACGTCGTCGCCGGTGAGCTCGACGTGGACGCCGCCCGGCCAGGTGCCCTGGGCCCGGTGGGCGGCGAAGAACCCCTGGATCTCGGCCAGGACGTCGTCGAACCGGCGGGTCTTGCGGCCCCCGTCGCTGACGAAGGTGTTCCCGTGCATGGGATCGCAGACCCAGACGACGGGGTGCCCGGCATCGGCGACCGCCCGCAGCAGCGGGGGCAGAGCCTGCTCGACGTTGGCCGCACCGAGACGGGTGATGAGGGTGAGCCGGCCCGGCTGCCGCTCGGCGTCGAGGCGCTCGCACACCTCGAGGACGTCGCCAACGGTCGCGGTGGGGCCGATCTTGACACCGACGGGATTGTGGAGCCCCGACAGCAGCTCGACGTGGGCGCCGTCGGGCTGGCGCGTGCGGTCGCCCACCCACAGCATGTGGGCCGAGCAGTCGTACCAGTCCCCGGTCAGCGAGTCCTCCCGGGTAAGGGCCTCCTCGTAGCCGAGCAGCAGCGCCTCGTGGCAGGTCCAGAACTCGACCTGGTGGAGGGTGGCCTCCGCCTCGAGATCGATGCCGCAGGCCCGCATGAAGCGCAGGGCCCGATCGATCTCGCCGGCCACCGCCTCGTAGCGACGGCCCTGGGCGCTGGACGCCACGAACTGCTGGTTCCAGGTGTGGACCTGGGACAGGTCGGCGAAGCCGCCCTTGGTGAAAGCCCGCAGGAGATTGAGCGTCGTCGCCGACTGGTGGTAGGCGGCGACCATGCGAGCGGGATCGGCCGCCCTGGCTTCGGCGGTCGGCGCCTCGTCGTTGACGATATGGCCGCGGAATGCCGGCAGCTCCATCCCGCCCACGTGCTCGGTGGGCAGCGAGCGGGGCTTGGCGAACTGCCCGGCCATGCGGCCCACCTTCACGACGGGCACACCGGAGCCGTACGTCAGCACGACCGCCATCTGGAGGATGACCTTCAGCTTGTCCCGGATGGAGTCGGCACTGAGGTCGGCGAACGACTCGGCGCAGTCGCCGGCCTGGAGCACGAAGGCCTCGCCCCGCGCCGCCTGGGCCAGGGCCTGGGTGAGCCGCCGGGCCTCACCCGCGAACACCAGCGGCGGCAGCGTGGAGAGATGCTTGAGGACGCCGTCCACCTCGGTCTCGTCGGGCCACGGAGGCTGCTGGGCGGCAGACCGCTCCCGCCAGCTCCGCGGGTGCCAGTGCGCGGGGGTCACCATCCCAGACTGACCGAGGACGGGCCCGTTGGCAAAGCGTTGACCTGCCGGTACTAGCCTCCCGAGGCGTGCAACCCTTTCGCTTCGGAGTGCAGGCCAGCCGGGCGGCGAGCGGCCCGGCCTGGCGGGACCTCGCCCGTCGGGTGGAGGAGCTGGGCTATTCGACCCTGTACGTGCCCGACCACCTCGGTGACCAGTGGGGCCCGCTCGTCGCCCTGACCGTCGCCGCCGAGGCCACCGAGCGGCTCCGGGTGGGCTCGCTGGTGTTCGGCAACGACTACCGCCATCCGCTGTTCCTGGCCAAGGAGATGGCCACCCTCGACCTGGTGAGCGAGGGGCGAACGGAGTTCGGCATCGGGGCGGGTTGGATGCGCAGTGACTATGACGAGGCGGGCCTTCCGTACGACCGCCCGGGGCGGCGCGTGGACCGGCTGAGCGAGGCCATCGCCATCATCAAGGGAGTGTGGTCGGAAGGCAAGGTGAGCTTCTCCGGGGAGCACTATCACATCGCCGACGCCACGGCGGCGCCCCCGCCTCGGTCCAAGCCCCACCCGCCCATCGTCATTGGCGGGGGAAGCCCCCGCGTGCTCGCCCTGGCCGCCAGGGAGGCCGACATCGTCGGGATCAACCCCAGCCTGGCGGCTGGGTATGTCGGTCCTGAAGTGGCGGCCACGGCGACGGCTGCCCATTACCGAGAGCGCGTGTCGTGGGTCAAGGAGGCGGCCGGGAGCCGCTTCGACCAGCTGGAGCTGCAGATGCTGTCGTTCGCCGTCCAGGTGGTGCCGAACGGCCGCGAGCTGCTCGAGTCCATGGCCCCGGCGTTCGGCTTGAGCACCGAGGAGATCCTCGACGTCCCGATCGCGCTGGTCGGCACCGTGGACGAGATCTGCGAGACGCTCGTGCGTCGCCGCGAGGAGTACGGCTTCAGCTATTGGGTGGTCCACGACGGCGACATCGACGCCTTCGCCCCGGTCGTGGCCAGGTTGGCCGGCACGTAACCTTGCCGGCGACGCCCACGGAGCGGCCCAGGGAGCGGATCGGCGTCTTCGGAGGGACCTTCGATCCGGTCCACGTCGGCCACCTCGTGGCCGCGGTCAACGCCCGTCACGCCCTCGACCTCGACCGGGTGCTCCTCGTGGTGGCCAACCAGCCCTGGCAGAAGCACAGCCGCACGGTGACGCCCGCCCGCGACCGCTACGCCGTCGTCGAGGCGGCCGTGACCAGCGTCGATGGCATCGAGGCCAGTCCCCTGGAGGTCCAGCGGGGCGGGCTCTCCTACACCGCCGACACGCTGGACGAGCTGGCCCGGCTTCATCCCGAGGCCGAGCTGTTCCTCGTCATCGGGGCCGACGTGGCCGACGACCTGGACAGCTGGGAGCGGATGGAATCCGTGCGCGACCGGGTGACGCTGGTCGTCGTCAACCGCCCAGGCGTCCGCCCGAGCAAGCCGCTGTCGGGCTGGGACGTGGTCAGTGTCGAGATCCCGGGCATCGACATCTCCAGCACCGACCTGCGCGCCCGCGCCGTGGACGGACGCCCGCTGGACTTTCTCGTTCCGGAACCCGCGGTCCGCCTCATCCGCCAGCGCGGTCTGTACGCTGGTCGGTAGGTGAGCACGATCGAGATGCCGAGCGGACTCGGGAGCGGGGTCGGTAGCGGTGCCGACCGGGCCCGGGTGTTGGCGGTGGTGGCCGCTCGGGCCGCAGCCGACAAGAAGGGCGAGTCGACCGTCATCCTCGAGATGGGTCCGCTCCTGGCCGTCACCGACGCCTTCGTCATCACCAGTGGCGGCAACCCTCGCCAGGTGCGCACCATCGCCGACGAGGTCGAGGAGCAGGTCAAGGCGGCCGGCGCCGGGGGTCCCCATCGGGTGGAGGGCCTCGACGACGCCCGCTGGATCCTGCTCGACTACGGCGACGTGGTGGTGCACGTGTTCCTCGAGGAGGCCCGCCGTTACTACGACCTCGAGCGGCTGTGGGCCGACGCGCCCCGCCTGCCCTGGCAGAACGGACGAGAGCGGGATCAGCGACCGAGCGACGGGAAGTCGGAGCGCCCGAGCGGACCCTGAGTCAGGGTCCCGTCGCCGGCGGGCACCTCGACAGGTCGGCCCGCCAGGGTGAACTGCACCTTGGCGATGCCGGGCACCCCGGTGGCGGTGAACACGAGCTGGGCCACGGCCAGGATCTGCTCCTGGCCCCCCACCTGTCCGAAGGCGCCGCCGAGGTCCACGGTGCCCACCCCGAAGCCCACTGGCCCGGCCGACACCGAGGTCTGGGCCGTGATGGCGGTGCGCAGCCCGTCGGCCACCTCGGTGTCGGTGGGCCCGGCGAGGAGGGCGCCCAGCGACTCCGGAAGCGTGGCCGGCGCCCGGACGCCCCTGCTGACCGGCACCAGCCCGGTGATCCCCACGAGGTAGACGCTGACCGGCACCCGAGGACCGGGCACGCCGGGCCCGGCGATCGTCGTCGAGGGCGCCAGCAGGTCGAAGGGGATGTCCTTGCGGGCGATGGCCTGGGGTTGCGAGTCCGCCGGTATCCCGCAGGCGACCAGGCTGCCGGCCACGACCGAGGCCACCGCGGCGCCAGCGGCGTCGCCCCACCACCTTCGGGGCGCCGCCCTCATACCGGGGCCGCCTCGGCCACGGGCCCTGCCGGCGCGGCCCGGATGGGCAGCTCGACCACGAATCGCGAGCCGCCCCCCGGACGATCGTCGACCCAGACCCGCCCACCGTGGAGGCGGACGTGCTCGGCCACGAGCGCCAGACCGAGCCCGGTGCCGTCACCCGCGCCCCGACGACCGGCGGCCGAGCCGCGGAAGAAGCGCTCGAAGATCCGCTCCCGGCCCTCTGCGGGTACGCCGGGTCCCGCGTCCTCGACGATCAGGCGCACCGTGTCGTCGCTCGCCTCCACGGCCAGCCTGGTCACACCGCCGGCATAGACGCTGGCGTTGTCGACCAGGTTGGCGACCACGCGCTCGATGCGCCGCTTGTCGACCGAGACCTGCAGACCGGCCACGTCGGGTGCGAGCTCGACCGGGAGGGCGCCGTTCCCCCCGGCCTGCACGGCGTGCTGCACCAGCTCGTCGACGCGGACGTCGTCGAGTGACAGCTCCGCGGACCCCGTGTCGAAGCGGGAGATCTCGAGCAGGTCGGTGACCATGTGCTGGAAGCGCCGCAGCTCCGCGGCCAACAGGTCCACGGCCTGTCGCGAGCGGTCCGGAAGGTCCTCGCGCCGGGCCTCCAGCACGCCGATCGACGTCGAGAGGGTCGTCAGCGGCGAGCGCAGCTCGTGGCTCACGTCCGAGGTGAAGCGCGCCTCGCGCTCGATCCGCTCCTGGAGACGGTCGGCCATTCGGTTGAAGGAGGACGCCAGGGTGGCCAGGTCGGCCTCGTCGAAGGTCTCCAGGCGGGTGTCGAGCCGCCCACCGGCGATGGCGACGGCGGCGTGGGCCACGTCGCCGAGCGGACGCAGCGCTCTTCCGCTGGCCCAGCGGCCGAGCACGATCCCGGCGAGGGTGATGGCGACCGAGCCGGCGGCGAGGGTGAGGGCAAGGATCCGCAGGGTGTGATCGAGCTCCTGGAGCGAGAACACCTCGAAATAGGCCCCTCCGACCACAGGGATCGGGATGCCCACTCCCATCTGCAGCGAACCGGCGAGGCTGAAACGCTGGCTCGCGGGCGTGCCCCCGGTGACCTGGCTGCGGAGGTGGGCGGGGATGGCGTCCCGACCGACGGTCAGCGAGGTGGCGAACCACCGGCCGCGGTCGTAGAGGACCGAGCGGGAGCCCGGGACGGTGTCGAGGGACGCCAGCAGGGGCGGGATGTCCGGCTGGGTCGACCGCAGCGCCGCCCGCACCAGATTGGCGTTCACGTACGCCTGGCGCAGCACCGCGGTCTGCCGCTCGTGCAGGAAGTACTGGCGGGCGGTGAAGTAGGTGAGGGTGGACAGCGCCACCGACAGGGCCAGGGCGCCGAGGGCGAAGGCGGCGGTGACCCTGGACCGGACCCCCAGTCGCCGGTGCCGCCGGGGCATGTCAGGACACCAGCTTGTAGCCGAGCCCTCGCACGGTCACCACGTGACGGGGGTTGGCGGCGTCAGGCTCGATCTTGGTCCGCAGCCGCCGGATGTGCACATCGACCAGTCGCCCGTCGCCGAAGTAGTCGTAGCCCCAGACCCGCTCGAGGAGCTGCTCCCGGCTGAAGACCTTGCCCGGGCTCCCGGCCAGCTCGCAGAGGAGGTGGAACTCGGTCCGCGTCAGGTGGATCTCCTCGTCGCCGCGTCGCACGGCGCCCTCGTCGGGGACGACCACGACGTCGCCGAACGTCATGGCCGGCGACCCACCGTCGCCGGCCCGCACCCGGCGCAGGAGGGCACGGATGCGAGCGGCCAGCTCCTTGGCGACGAACGGCTTGGTCACGTAGTCGTCGGCACCAGCTTCCAGACCGGCGACCACGTCGTGGGTGTCGGAGCGGGCCGTCACCACGACCACCGGCACCGCGCTGACGCGCCTGAGCGCCCGGCAGCACTCGAGGCCATCGATGCCGGGCAGCATGAGGTCGATGAGCACGACGTCGGCCGGCCGCTGGGCGAAGGTCTCGAGCCCGTCCTCGCCGGTCGCCGCCTCGTCGATCTCGTAGCCCTCGTCCTCGAGGGCGAGTCGCATCGACGCTCGTATGCGCTCGTCGTCCTCGACGAGCAGAAGGCGGCTGGCCACACGGAGATGGTCTCGCATCGGCGCCGTCCCTGCCAGGCCATACCCCCAGGTCGACGGCCCGCTCAGGGGTGCCGCCGACGCGGGATCGTCACCCAACCGCAACGGCGCTTCGCTCGCTCTCTGGTCGGTTAGGGGGGATGATGGACCTCATGGTGGCACGAGGGCGCCAGCATTGGTCCCGGCCCGGGACCGTGGTGATCGAGTCGTGCAACAGCACGTGGCTGTTCGACCAGGGCCAGCGGCTCTTCTGTCGGGTGCCGAGGAGCAACGCCTTCGAGGTGCCCCCGCCCCGGAGCCGGTGGGAGCCCTATTTCGCCTTGGACGTCGACCCCAACTCGGAGGCGTTCGTGGTGACGCTCAACGAAGCGGGGACACGGCTGCTCCGGTCGTGGCGACACGTCGAGCGCTGTGCCCAGTGCGGCGGCGAGGGCACCGCCGAGCTCTACCTCGACGCTGTCGTTCCCGGCGCCGGCTGAGCAGGGCTGCCGGCCCTCGCGGTTGCGCCGCCCGGCGCCCAGCTACCATTCGGTGTCTCGAGGGCGAAGTTCATGGGTCGGGGGGTGAACTGGCGGAGTTCGGGTGATATGGGCGCGCGTCGTGGAGATCAGTCGGGAGCACTGGCGTACGTGCCCGCCCTGGACGGCCTCAGGGCGGTGGCCGTGCTCGCCGTCATCGCCTACCACCTCAACTTCGGGTGGGCCCAGGGCGGCTACCTCGGCGTCGACCTGTTCTTCGTGCTCAGCGGCTA
>DATBBR010000144.1 GCA_036270875.1 Acidimicrobiales bacterium | reverse complement strand
ACACGGAGGTCCACGCCGCCGCTGCGCACGAGATCCTCGACCGCCCGGACCGTCAAGCCCTCCTCGACGATCCGCTCGACGAGCCTCTCCTGCAGGGCCCGATCGGGAGTCCCGAGGAGTGCCCGGGCATGTCCGGCCGAGATGGTCCGCTCCGCCAGGGCCCGCTGCGCGCCGGCCGGCAGCTGGAGGAGGCGCAGGGTGTTGGTAACGGTCGCCCGACCCTTGCCCATGCGCGAGGCCACCTGCTCGTGGGTGAGCCCGAACTCGTCGATCAGCTGCTGGTAGGCCGCGGCTTCCTCGAGTGCATTGAGATCGACCCGGTGCAGGTTCTCGACAAGCGCTTGCTCGAGGCTCGCCACGTCGTCGGCCCGCTGGACGAGGACCGGGATGGTCTGGAGCCCGGCGCGCCGAGCCGCCCGCCAACGCCGCTCCCCCGCGATGAGCTCGTAACTCTCGCCCTCGTCCTGCAGCTCGCGCACCAGGACCGGCTGCAGCAGACCCACCGCCTTGATGGAGGAGGCCAGCGAGGCCATGGATTCCTCGTCGAAGTTGCTGCGGGGCTGGAAGGAGTTGGGACGGATATGGGAGATCGGCACCACCCGCAGAATCGAGTCGGACTCCCCGACCGCTTCACTAGGAATGAGGGCGCTCAGCCCCTTACCGAGTCCGCTGCGGCGCGCCATTGCTCACCTCCTTGGCCAGCTCGCGGTACGCCACTGCGCCTCGCGAAGCGGGATCGAAAACCGTGATGGGCTGCCCGAACGACGGGGCCTCCGACAAGCGGACCGTCCGGGGGATCACAACCCGGCAGACCCGCTCCGAGAAGTGCTCCCTGACCTCGTTGGCCACGTCGACGGAGAGTCGGGTGCGGGCGTCGAACATGGTGAGGACGATTGTGGTGACTTCGAGTGTCTCGTTGAGATTGGTCGAGACTAGGTTGACGTTGCGCAGGAGCTGGCTCAGGCCCTCCAGGGCGTAGTACTCGCACTGGATCGGCACCAGGACCTCGTGGGCCGCCGCCAGACCGTTGACGGTGATGAGACCCAGCGACGGCGGGCAGTCGATCAGCACGAAGTCGAAGTCGTCGACGATGGTCTCGATGGCCCGGCGCAGCTTCAACTCCCTGCTGAACGCCGGGACGAGCTCGATCTCCACCCCGGCCAGATCGATCGTTGCGGGGGCGACGAACAGGTTTTTGACGCTGGTCGGCTCGATGCAATCCTCGAGGGCCTGGTCGCGCATGATCACGTCGTACATCGAAAGCTCGAAATTGCGGGCCTCGACGCCGAGACCGGTGGTCGCGTTCGCCTGGGGATCCAGGTCGATGACCAGGACCCGATAGTCCTGTTCGGCCAGGGCTGCCCCGAGGTTCACCGTGGTCGTCGTTTTGCCGACGCCACCCTTCTGGTTGGCGATGGCGATCACCCGAGGCAGCTCCCGGGCTGCGGGCTTGGACCCGTTGAGGAGCTCGGTGGCGTCGTCGCGGATGGACGGAGCCCGCATGGCCGGCGCGTGCTCACCGGCTGCACCGGACGCCTTCGCCCCCTTTTGCGCCTTCCCCTTCTTCGCCATGTCCGCCTTTGCTTCGGGCGCCTCGACCGGAGCCGGCGCCGAAGTTACATCCTCGGCCACGAACTCTTCGTGGGCCGTCTGCGGGGTCGCCTCGGGTTCCTGGACCGCCCCCACGGCCTCCTGTGCGGCCGCTGCAGGCTCTTCTCCCATAGGGAGGGACACGGTAGCTGGGGTAGGCGGAGTGGGTTCGCCCGACGCCGGGAGCTGCGTCGGAGCTTGCTCTTCGACCTGGGCCGGGGGCGCCGGTGGCGTGCCGTTGGGCCCCTGCTCGGGCTCCGCGATCAGCCTCTTGACGGGATCCGTGGAGGTTGGCCCGTCGGCTGTGACAGGGCTAGGCGGCTGCTCGGTCGGAGGTGGTGTCGGTGTCTTGTCCCTGCGCCTGATGCGCATCAGGCGGGGAATCCGAATCGCCGAGGCACGCCGCATATCCTGGCGTCCCCGGGTCAGCTGGTCAAGACTTCAGCCTCTGTTTCACGTGAAACCTGACCCAAAAAAATTCAGGCCATGCGGGGCTCTGGTTTCACGTGAAACATTCCCGGGGAGGCCACTGGGGTGTCATCTGGTGGCCTCGAGGGGGCCCGAGCGCGGGTATACGGGCGGGACCCTTCCTCAGAAGAGGGGGCGTTTCGCCGGAACCCCGTCCCGGCGGGGGAACCGCTCGGGACAGGGCTCGGCCTGTCGGAGCGTCTGGTAGTCGAACCCCTCATGGACCAGCTGGTCCGGGACCAGGCCGAGCTGGCGCAGGGGCTGGGCCGGCCAGCGGAGGTCCGCGCCGGAGGGATCCGAGGGAAGGTCCGGCGGACGGTCGGGGGGACTCCCCGGTGGTTCGGAGACCACCAGCCAGCCGCCGGATCCGAGCAGGGGAGCGGCGCACTCGGCCACGACGGCAGGCCGTCCGAAGGACCGGGCCAAGACCCCGTCGAAGTGCCCCCGGAGGAGGGGGTCACGACCGGCCGCCTCCGCCCGGCCCTGGCGCACCGAGACCCGGGCCCCGAGGCCCAGTCGCCGGACCGCGTCGCTCAGGAAGGCCGTGCGGCGGCCTTGAGCGTCGAGGAGGACGAGGGTGGCCTCGGGCCAGCGGGTGGCCACGACGAGGCCGGGGAGTCCGCCCCCCGAACCGAGGTCCAGGAGGACCGGCGGGGTGGGGCCGTCAGGCCACAGGCGGCGGCAGACGGCGACGAAGCCCTCGGCGTGGCGGAGGTGGGTGTCGACGGGGCCGGGACCGAGGAAGCCGGCGGCCCGGGCCTCCCCGAGGATCCGGCGGAGTTCGGGGGGGTGAGCGGGCTCTGCGGGGTCGGAGGACTCGGAGGGCCGAGTGGGCCGAGTGGGCCGAGAGGGGTCGGGGAGGGGAGGGGGAGAGGCGGCGGAGGGGTCGGTGCCGGGCACCGACGGGTCAGGACGCCGGGGCGATGACGACGTGGCGGTGCGGGTCCTCGCCCTCGGAGCGGGTGACGACGCCGTCCATCTCGTTGATGGCGTCGTGGACCGCCTTGCGGTCGGCCGGGCTCATGGCCTCGAGCGCCTTCTCGTGGCCCGAGGAGATGACCTCCTCGGCGATCTGGACGCTGAAGCGCTTGAGGGCGGCCGAGCGGCGCTCCCGGTAGCCGGCGACGTCGACGAGGATGCGGTCGGTGCGGGAGGGGCACTGGCGCTGGACCACGGCCCGGGTGAGGTCCTGGAGCGCGGCGAGCGTCGAGCCGCGGGGGCCCACGAGCATGCCGAGGCCTTTGTCATCGCCGACGGCCGCGATCTCGACGGTCTCGTCGTCGAGGAGGCGGCTCTCGACGGTGGCCTCGACCCCGTACTCGGCGAGCAGGCCGGCGAGGAACGTCCGTCCTATCTCGCCCTGTTCCTCGAGCGTCATTCCCTCGGCCATGTCCACTGTCTCCTTGCCTTCGGTGCTCCGGGACGGAGCTTGTGCGTGGGATGGTTCGCGGGTGGAGCCGTTCTGCGAGCGGTCGTGGATCTCGGTGGCGCCGACGGTGGCGCCTGCGCCTGCACCGGCGGTGGCGGCCCGGGAGCGGTTGCGTCGACGGCGGGCCGAGCGGCTGGCGCCGGTGCCCTGCCCGCGGCCCGGGTCGGCCGGGCTCGAGCCCTCCAAGTTGCCGCGCCCGGACGATCCATTGTCACCCCCACCGGTCGAGTGAGCCTTCTCGGCGTCGGCGCTGCCGTTGCCCCCGGAGGCCCGGCCGCTACCCGATGACCTCGACCTCGAGCCGGAGGAGCCGCTGCGCGGGCGGTCGCCCTGGCGGGACCGGTCGCCCCGCCGGGAGCGCTCCCGCTTGGGCCGGGCGCCGACCGGGCGCACCCGGGCGCGGACCCGGGCCTCGACCCGCACGCGGCCGAAGAGGCCCAGCTTGGGCTCGTTGATCACCACGACCTCGGCGTCGCCGGGACCGACCCCCAGCTGATCGAGCGCCTGCTCGGTCGCCTCTTCGATGGTCTTGCCTGCTACCTCAACCCACTCCACGTCCTAGCGTGCCTTTCTGGCCCGCTTGGATCGCGATCGGTTCCCGGGCTTGGGGGCCGGCGGTTCCGCGGCCGCCCCCTTCCCGCCGGCGGGCCGCTTGCCCGCCCCGGGCTTCCGCCCGTTCGCGTCCGTCTTGGGCCGTCCGTTGGTGTCCGCCTTCTGCGGGGGCACCGTTCCCTTGGCCAGCGCCGTCCCGTCCGTGGCGGTCGAGCGCTTCTTCGCCGGCTTTGGGGCCGGCTTCTCGGGGGGCGGTGGCTTGTCCTGTTTGCCCGAGCCGATCTCGCGTTCGACCGCCACCGGAGCCACCATCCCCGTCTTGAACATCACCTCTTGGGTGGCGATGCGCATCGCCGAAGAGACCACCATGTAAATGGTTGCTCCCGCCGGCACTCTTAGGTAAATGAATCCGAAGATAATTGGGAAAAACTTCTGCATCGTTTGCATCTGCGGATTCGCAGCTGCAGCCTGCGGATTACGGCTGTTCATCTGCTTCATTTGGTAGTACTGCAGGAACATTGCAGCCGCAATGAGCACCAGGTAGG
>DATBBR010000143.1 GCA_036270875.1 Acidimicrobiales bacterium | reverse complement strand
AGCCACGCGTTATCCGGCTGGTGAGCGCTGCTCCCGCGGCCTGCACGCCGCCTGAGGGTTTCCTCGAGCCACAAAAGCCCAGCTAGAAGGGTTTGTGGACGGTGAGCCGGCCTGTAGGCGGGGAACAGCTCGAAAACGTCTCTGAGCTGGGGGTTTGTAGGCCCCGGGACCCCTCAGTCCTCAGCTGGTCCTCAGCTCGTCGCCGTCCCCCGAGCGGAACCACCCGTGGCTGGATGGATGATACAATTGTGTTATGACACAGTCGTATGAGGAGGTTCCCTCCACGGCTGCCGCGCTGCTCCAGCTCGCTCGTCTCCGAGCCGGCATCAGCCAACGGGAGCTAGCCGAGCGGGCGGGGGTGCCGCCTACCATGATCTCGGCCTACGAGAGGGACCGCCGTCAGCCCACACTCGCCACGCTGCTCCGGCTCCTCAGGGCGGCCGGCTTCGATCTGCGCATGCAGCTCGTCCCATTCGACCCCCACGACGAGGTGCTTGAAGCTCTGGAAGCGGGGCGTTCGCCCACGGAGCGGAGCCGACGCGATCGAGAGATGCAGGCGTGGCGACAGGCCACGCCGGTGCGTTGATCCGACGCACAGCACAGTGGACGCCGATCCCCCGGAGCTGAACGCCACCGCGATCATCTCCGTTCTCAACGAGCACGGGGTCCGCTACGTGGTCATCGGCGCCTTCGCGGCGATCGCCCAGCACGTCCCGATCCCCGCTACTCGGGACATCGACCTGACGCCGGAGGCCAGCCCGGAGAACCTCGGTCGCATCTCGGCCGCCCTGAAGGACCTTGGCGCCCGGATCCGCACGGAGGCGGTCCCCGAAGGCCTCCAGTTCGACCACGACGCGACGTCACTTGCCGCTTCGCAGGTCTGGAACCTCATCTGTCCGTACGGCGAGTTCGACATCTCTTTTCGGCCCGAGGGCTTCAGCCAGGGCTACCCCGACCTTGCCGCTCACGCCCACCGTGTCCGGGTCGACGACGTCGAGGTTGTGATCGCCGATCTCAACGACGTGATCCGGTCGAAGGAAGCAGCGGGCCGGCCGAAGGACCTGCGCGTCCTCCCGCTCCTGTACCGCCATCTCGCGGCCGGGCCCGGCGGCGGCGCCTAGACATGCCACGGGTGTAGTCGTCAAGCGGCTTCGCTGATCCGGTGTCCCCAGGCCAGCAATAAGTCCTCAGGTCCTCAGAAAGTCCTCAGCTCTGAGGACTAAAACGGTCGCTGGCGGTCACCAACGGCCACTCGCGGACAAGAGGAAATCCCAGGTCAGGGGCCATATTAGGCCGCTCGACAGGGAGAGGTGACGGTGAGCCGGCCTGTAGGCGGGGTTCTGTCCGCCGCCTCGCTCCGGGCGACGCGGCGTGGTGGTCATCCATCTGAGCGGCCTACCTGGGGATGGCGCCCCTTGCTGAGGCGCCCGGCGGGCCACCATGTCCCTCGTTTGGCCTTGCTCCGGGTGGGGTTTACCAAGCCGGCCGGGTCACCCCGGCCGCTGGTGCGCTCTTACCGCACCGTTTCACCGTTGCCTGTGCGGGCCGAAGGCCCGCCATCGGCGGTCTGTTCTCTGTGGCACTTTCCTGCGGGTCGCCCCGACTGGCGGCTAGCCAGCACCCTGCCCTGCGGAGCCCCGACCTTCCTCGACCCGGTGTCCGCCAAAAACGGACCCGAGCCGCGACCACCCGGCCGACTCACCGTCCCTTCCATGATCCCATGTGGCGGGCCGCTCGTCACCAGGTACGGGGTCGCGGCCGCCGGCCGTGTCATGTAATTACAGAGCTGTAAGCTGGATTGGGTGTCACACCCTCTTGAGACCCTCGAGCCCGTGGAGACAGGCGCCATCGAGGCCGGCACGATCGAGGCAGCCGCGGCCCGGTTGGCGACCCTGCTCACGACGGGCGGCGGGGGCCCGGCCGATCCCGGTGAGCCGAGCCTCGATATCGAGCCGGTGATCCGACCGCGGCCGTTGCCGAAGGGTGCTGTCCCCTCGGACGTGTGGGCCGTTGACGGCGGACAGGCCGTCGTGGCCGACGCCCGATGCCTCCAGGTCGTGGTGACGAGGACGTCCCGGGTGCGGTTCCGGGCGGGCGTCTGCGAGCAGCAGGACGCGGAGCCGCTCCGCGCCTATCTGCTCGGAGGTGCGGAGAGCCGGGCTGCGCTCGCCCACCTCGGTCTGCCCCTTCCGCCCCACACGGCTGTGGACGCCAACCTGGTGCGCGACCGGTGGGAGTGGGATGCGGTCGAGCGATGCGTCGACGAGGCCGACGACGGCGCCCTGGTATTGGTCGACGGCGACCTGTGGCCCGACTGGCGCATCCCGTCCGATCACGTCGGTGCCCTGCTGGAGCGGGCGCGCCAGCATGGGGTCCTGGTTGTCGGCGTGACCAAGCACTCGTCGCTGTCGCGCGGCGGTGCGCCCCTGCTGGGACAGCTCGAGGCGGAGGCCGATGAGGCGCTCGGCCCTGGCGCCCGGTGGTGGGCGCCGGTGGCCAGAAGCCGCCCGGCCGAGGACAGCAGCCAACCGGATGTGGCGCCAGAGCAGCCCACGTCCCCCCTCGCCGTCCAGGTGGTGGCGGCCCGGCTCGACCCCGCGGCACGCTTCTCGTTTCGCATCGATCTTCCCGCAGGGACGTCGCCCGAATCTGCACTCGCCGCCCTTGCCGCTGTGTCCGACGACGCCGCCTTTCCCGGCTATCCCTACCCGCTGGCCGTGGCCGATGGCCTCGCTGCCTGTCCCCATTGGGTGCGGCAGGAGGCCTGGCTGGCCCTCGACGAGCACCTTCACGACGCCGGCGTCGGCCTGGAGGTGCGGGAACGGGCTTTCGCCGACCGCCACCGGCTCATGGAGCGGGCGTGAGCGAGATGCCCGGTCCGAGGGGCCGCCTGTTCGGCCGGAACGTGCTCGAGGGCATCTTCCGCGCCGCGCCGGACGAGGACTTGTTTCTCGGCGAGCTGCTGGTCGGGATCGACGACACGACGGGACGGCGCTACCTGTTCCGGGTCGTCGACGTGACGTACGGGACGGAGCACCGCGAGCCGGGTTGGGCCGAGCGGGTGGCCGGTACGCTCCTCGCCGACGACGTGATCGGGTCAGCCGACTCGCATCCCCTCTACGACCGCGGGCGACGCACCTATCGCGTCGCCGAGTGCCGGTGCCTGGGCTACGTGACTCCGGACGGGCGGTCCTTCCGCAAGCCCAAGAGCCTGCCCACCCAGTTCAGCCGGGTCGTCGCCCCCGAGCCGGCGGACTTCGCCTTCCTGCGCAGCCGCATGGGGGACCTGGCGATCGGCCAGCTGCGCAGCGGCGAGACCGAGGTCGACGTCGAGGTGGGGATCTCTGGTGCGAGCCTGGCCAGCCACGTCGGCATCTTCGCCACCACCGGCATGGGAAAGTCGAACCTCATGCAGGTGTTGGCCGGCGCCGTGATGCGGCGCCAGGGCCGCTACGGCCTCCTGCTCGTCGATCCTCACGGAGAATATCGGTCCGCACTGGGTCGCCACCCCTGGGCGTCCGAGGCGCTGCGCACCTATGCAGCCCGGTCCCTGCCGGGCACGACGAGCCTGCGGGTCAGCCTCGCCGAGCTGAGCGTCGACGACCTCCGCACTGCTTACGACTGGTCCCGCAGCCAGGAGGAGGCGCTGTTCGAGCTGGAGCGCGTGTACCGGGCCGACGGTCTCTCGTGGTTGCTGGAGTTCGCCCAGCTAGACGACCTGCCCGGCTTCCGCGACGTCGAGCTGAACGGCAGGGTGGCGCTCAACACGCTCCAGGTCGTGCACCGCCGGGCTCGCCGCATCGTCGACCTGCCGTGTGTGGCGACCGACCCTGCCGTCTCGGTCGGCGCGGCCGTCCTGCGGGACCTGCGCAGCGGCCGGGTGGTGCTCGTCGACGTGAGCGGTCTCGGCTCGACCGAGGAGGTGCTGGTCGCCTCCTTCCTCGCCCGCCGGGTGATGGACGAGTGGTCCAACGCGTATCTCGACGACCCCGAGGGCCACGAGCGACTGCCGGTGGTCGCCATCGTGCTGGAGGAGGCGCAGCGGGTCCTCAGGTCCACCAAGGACCGCGAGTCCAACGTGTTCCCCCGCCTGGCCCGTGAGGGACGCAAGTTCAAGGTCGGCCTGTGCGCCATCACCCAGCAGCCCAAGCTGCTCGACGACGAGCTGCTGAGCCAGTTCAACACCTTCTTCGTCCTCGGTCTCGCCGACGAGAAGGACCGCAGTATCCTCCGGGCCTCCTCCAAGCAGGATCTCTCCGGCCTGGGTCCCGAGATCCAGACCCTCATGCCGGGGGAGTGCCTGTTGGTGAACCTGGAGGCGCCGTTCGCCGTGCCCGCCATGGTTCACCTCTACGACGACGCGGTCCGCGCCTGTGACCCGGCGCCTGCTCCCCGGCCGTCGGCCGCGGCCAACGTCGCCGCGTTGGTGGACTGATCATGCGCGTGGCGGCCCTCGGCGACGCCCACTTGGGGCGCTCCTACTACCCGGTCACGACGCCCGAGGGAGTCAACCAGCGCGAGCGAGACTTCGAGCTCGCGTTCGAGGTCGCGATCGACGCCGCGCTGGCCGAGGAGCCGGACCTGGTCGTATGGCTGGGTGACGTGTTCGACCATCCACGCCCGACGTACCGCTCGTTCCGAGTGGCCCAGCGGGGATTGGCCAGGATCCGCGAGCACGGCATCGCGGCCGTGGTCATCACCGGGAACCACGACACTCCCCGGCTGCCCGGAACGGGAAGTCCGTACTCGGCCCTGGCCGACGCCTTCGATGGCATGCACTTCGCCCACCGCCTTACCTACGAGCGGTTCGAGCTTCCCGGCCTGGTGGTCCACGCGGTACCCCAGATGCTCACCGTGGAGGCGACCCTCGCGGCACTCGACCGCGCCCACGCCGAGCGCAGCCTGGACCGGACCAACCTGCTGCTCACCCATCCCCGCGTTCCCCAGGTCGAGCCCCGGTATGCCGACATCAACGAGATCGAGGTGGACGCGGGCCGCATCCGGGCCGACCTGGTGCTGCTCGGCCACTTCCACATCCACACGACGGTGCGACCGGGCATGTGGTACGCGGGATCGACCGAGACGTTCTCCTTCGCCGACGACCCGCAGCGGCCCAAGGGGATCGTCCTGCTCGACACCGACTCGGGCGAGTGCCGCCATGTGCCCGTCGAGAGCCAGCGACCGCTCGTCACCCTGGAGACGGTGGAGGCGCTCGGTCTCGGGCCCCGCGAGGTGGAGGAGGCCGTGCTGGCCCGGGTGTCGACGGTGCCCGATGGGGCGGTGGCCCGGTTGTTCATCGACGGCGTCGACCCCGAGGCGTACCGGCTGCTGGATACCGACGCCGTCCGGGAGGCCCACCGTGGCGCCCTGTGGTGCAAGCTCGAGCCCCGTTTCGCGGGGGTGAGCGCCGAGGTCGAGGCGGTCGACCTGGAGTCGATGCCGGCGCGGTGGGCTCGCTACGTCGCCGGCCAGGACCTGACCGGATTCGATCGGGAGCGCATCGACCGGACTGGAGCCGAGTACCTGGCCCGCGCCGTGGAGGAGGCGGGGGCGTGAGGATCACCCGCCTGTACCTGCGCAACTACCGGACGTTCGAGGACCCCGTCGAGCTCGAGCTGCCCGGCGGGCTGGTCGGTGTCTACGGACCCAATGGGGCGGGGAAGTCGGCTCTCGTCGAATCGATCCCCTTCGCCCTCTACGGACGGAGCCGCACGACCAAGGACGAGGTCCGGACCTCGGGCGTCGGGGCCGAATGCGTCGTCGAGGTGGAGCTCGAGCACGAGGACCACCTGTATCTGGTGCGAAGAACGATCTCCGGCGCCAACCACGCCGTCAAGGCCGAGGCCTACTGCGATCGCCTGCAGGTGGCGGAGGGCGCTCGGGACACGACCCGCTACGTCCATTCCGTGCTCGGGATGGACGACGCCGCCTTTCGTGCCTCGGTGTTCGCCGAGCAGAAGCAGCTGTCGGCCTTCAGTGAGCAGAGCCCGGCGGACCGGCGCCGGCTCGTGCTCCAGCTCCTGGGCATCACCCCCCTCGAGATCGCCCGTGACCGGGCTCGCCGGGATGCCCGGCTGGCCGACGACCAGCTGCAGCGCTTGCGCCAGATGGTCCCCGATCTCGATCGGCTCCGCGTCGGGCTCGCCGAAGCGGAGGCGGCCGCCGAGGCCGCCGATCGAGACGGCCGGGCTGCCGAGACGGCTGCCGAGGAAGCGGCCGCGGACCTCGACGCGGCACGGGTCGAGTGTGAGCGCCGAGAGGCCGTTCGGCAGCAACACGATCTCCTCGTCGAGCGCGGGCGGTCGGTGCGGGCCGAGCACGATGCTGCCCAGGGCCGGGCGGACGAGCTGGGTCACGAGCTGGTCGAGCTCGAGGGCGCCGCTGGGAAGCTGGCAGAGCTGCAGCCCGTGGCCGCGGGATTGGGCCCGTCCGAGGAGGTGCTCAGCCTGGTCGAGTCGGTCGTGCGGGCCCACGAGGCGCTGGCAGCCGTCCGGCTCCCGGTCCGTCCCGACGTTCCGAACGAGCAGGCCACTGAGGATGCCCGCGCGGGAGCCGACCGATCTCGATCCGAGGCGGCGGAGCTGGACGGGCGCCTAGCCGGGGCGAGGGCCGAGCGGGAACGGGCCCAGCAGGCGGTGGCCCGCACGTCGCGGCTGTCAGGAGAGGAGCACTGCCCCACCTGCGGCCAGCCCCTGGGCGGCTCGTTCGAGCGGGTCCAGCGCCACCGGGCCGCTGAGCTGGCCGAGGCCGAGAACGCGGTGGTCGACCTGGAAGGCCGGCAGGCCGAAGCCGGGGCTCGGGCTCGGGAGGCCGACCGGCGCGCCAACGAGCTCCGCCAGCAGTTGCGGTCCGCCCGTGAGCACTGGGAGCGGTGGGAGCGCGTCCTGGAGCGACGTGAAGCGGCCGTCTCGGACGTCGAGGCGGCCATCGCCTCGCTGGAGAAGGTCGTCGCGGAGTCGGGAGGAGCATGGCGGACGCCAGTGACCAGCCTGCTTCCGGCCGTCGCCCGCCCGCTCGACGCCACCTCCACCGAACCGGTGGTCGACGGCACGCTCCTGTCCCGGCTCGTCGGCGACCTCAGGAGTGCGGTGAGAGCGGGACGGGCCGCGGTCGCCGAGTGCGCCCGCCTGAACGGCCGCCTGGAGCGGCGCCAGGTGGCGACCACGGAGCTGGCGGCGGCACGAGCGGTGGTGGCGGAGACCGACCAGCGCCTGGCGGGGTTGCGCCAGCAGGTCGCCGACCTCGCGCATTCGGCCGACGAGCTGGCGGCGGCCCATCAGGCCCGTGAAGAGGCGTTGGCAAAGTCGTCTTCGGCGGCGGCCGATTCTCGCCGGGCCAGCCTGGTGGCTGAGCGCGCTCGGGCGCACGCCGAGTCCGAGGGCAAGCGGCTGGCGGAGGCCAACGAGCAGCATGCTGTGGTCGACGACTTGGGCGAGGAGGTTCGTCACCTCGGGCGGCTGGCGGAGCTGCTGAGCAGCTTCCGCAACTCGGTGGTGGCCACGGCCGGCCCGCGCCTGTCGGCCCAGGCCGCCGAGCTGTTCGCCGAGCTCACCGACCACGAGTACGACCTGCTGAAGGTGGATCCCGAGACCTACGAGATCCAGATCTGCGACCAGGGCGTGGTCCACGGCATGGACCGCTTCTCCGGCTCCGAGACCGACTTGGCGAACCTGTCGCTTCGCGTGGCGATCAGCGAGCAGGTGCGGTTCCAGTCCGGCGGCGCCGTGGGCCTGCTGGTACTCGACGAGGTCTTCGGGCCGCTCGACGAGGATCGCAAGGAGCGCATGCTGCTGGCCCTGGAACGCCTGCGGGGGAGGTTCCGCCAGGTCGTGGTCGTCACCCACGCCAGCGACATCAAGGAGCAGCTTCCCTCCGCCGTCGAGGTCGTCAAGCTGCCCGGCCGGCGCGCCACGGCGCACCTGATCTGACCCCTCGGCCGGGCTGGCGCCGGGCTCAGAAGTTGAGACCGGACAGCTCGGGAACCGTGGCCAGGGATCGTTGGCGGGCCGCCCGCCACCGGTCGCGGTCGACACGTCGTACCGGCTCGACGACGCGCGCCGGCGACCAGCGGGAGGCGAGCTCGTCCTCGTCGGCCCACGTCCCCAGGGCCAGCCCGGCCAGGTAGGCGGCGCCCAACGTCGTCGCCTCGAGCACCGGAGAAACCTCGACCGGTCGGGCCGCGGCATCGGCGAGGGCCTGCACGAAGGTGCCGTTCGCGCTCATGCCGCCGTCGACTCTGAGCGAGGCGATGGTGGTGTCGCCGTCGGCCTCGGCCGCCTCGACCAGGTCGGCGCCCCGGTGGGCGACGCCCTCCAGTACGGCCCGGACGACCTCGGCCCGCCCCGTCCCCCGCGTGACGCCGACGAGCGTGCCGCGGGCGCCGAAGTCCCAGACCGGCGTGCCCAGGCCCAACAGCGCAGGGACGAACCACACGTCGCCGGTATCGGCGCACGCCGCGGCGACGCGGTCGGACTCCTCGGCGGAGGCGATGAGCCCCAGGTCGTCGCGCAGCCACTCTACGGCGGTGCCGGCCGACAAGATGACGGCCTCGAGGCCCCAGGTGAGCCTGCCCTGGCGGCGCCAGGCGACGATGGGGAAGGTGCCGTCCGGACCCCGAGCCTCGAACGTCGGTCGCTCGGGCCCTACGCACAGGTCGAGCATGCCGCCGGTGCCGAAGGTGATTTTCGCCAGACCCCGGCGGGTGGCGCCCTGGCCCACCAGCGACGCCTGCTGGTCTCCGGCTATGCCCGCGATCGGCGGGGACCCCGGCAGCGCCGCCGCCTCGCCCACGATGCCCGACGAGTCGACGATGGTCGGCAGCGCCGCCTCCGGGATGCGCAGGGCGTCGAGCACCTGGGGAGCCCAGCCCGAGGCGTCCGCGTGCAGCAGCCCGGTGACCCCCGCATTGGTCGCGTCGGTCACGTGCAGCCGACCAGCCGACAGCGTCCACGCAATCCATGAGTCGACCGTCCCCACGCACAGATCGGCCGTCCGGTCGGGATCGGCGAGGTCGAGGAGCATCGCCGCCTTGGTCGCCGAGACGTTGGGCGCCAGCCGGAGGCCCTGGCTCTGGAGGGCCAGACACATCCCGACCGTACGCAGGTCCTGCCACCCGATCCCGGGACCGACCGGTTTGCCGGTGGCGCGGTCCCACACGATGGTGGAGGCTCGCTGGTTGGCGATCCCTACGCCGTCCACGCCGCCACCCGGGCCCAGGGCATCCAGGGTCTCCTGAGCGACGGCAAGGGCGGCGTCGGCCATCTCCCGGGCGTCGAACTCCACGAAGCCAGGGGCGGGCGATGTCGGCAGGACCGGGCGGTGCCGCACGTGCTCGACGGCGCCGTCGGGCCGGACGACCGCCGCCCGCACCCCGCTGGTGCCGACGTCGACGACCAGGATGCTCACGGTCTCGAGCCGGACCGGCGACCGGCCTGGTGGGTCCGGACCCGCATGGCGAGATAGCCACCGAGAATCCCCATGGACAGGCAGACGACTGCGAGCAGAACGAAGCTGGCGCCGACGGCCGCCGACAGCCCGGCGCCATCCACCAGGCGCCGCACGATGGCGATCACGACCAGCACGAGGAAGGCGAGTGCGGCGGCGGCCACGCTGTGGCCGATGGCCGTCTCCGGGCGGCGGGCACCGGCAATCCCGCCACCGATCACGAAGGCGGCCACCACCGCGAGGGCGCCGAGGGCCCAGATCGACGACTCTTCTCCGGCGAGATCGTCGCCCTTCACCGCTTCGATGGCCAGGACGACGGGCAGGGCCACGGCCAGGATGGCCAGCGCCGCTCCGCCCACGGTGCGGGCCTCCAGCGAGGGTCGGGTCAGGGCCATACCGCACCACCGAACGGCGAGGGCAGTCCCAGCTTGCCCGGGTTGAGGATGCCGTGGGGGTCGACGGCCGCCTTGAGGTCCGTGAGGGTCCCGAAGGCGGGGCCCAGAGCGGGTGCGAGGAAGCGGGCCCGGTTGAGACCCACCCCGTGGTGGTGGCTGATGGCGCCGCCATGCGCGGTCGTGGCCTCCATCACGGCGCGCCAGGCCTCGGCGTAATAGCGCTCAGCCCACTCGAGGTCGTCGGGCTCCGGGCCCTGCCCGGCGAAGGTGAAGTAGAGGCAGGCGCCGTCGGTGTAGGCGTGTGACTGGTGGGCGGAGGCGGCCAGCGTCCCGTCCATCGACCTCAGCCGGGAGACGGCGTCGTCGTAGATCGGGAGGAGCGCCGACCATCGGGCCGCGATCTCGATCGTGTCGACCACGATGTGTCGACGGGCGAGGGCTCCGAGGGCGGACACGTCGTTGCGGTGCGCCAGCCAGCGCTCGACGAACGACACCCCGAGGGGCCCGGCCGTGGTGCATTCCTGCGTCACGACCTGGGCGGTCGCATCGATGAGGACCGGGTCTCCTTCGTCCAGCACGACGAGCACACAGGTGTCGTCGGCATCGAACGTGCGGGCAGACTCCACCTCGTCGTACAGACGAAGCACGGCTGGGGTCGCCCCCCGTCGCAGGATGCGCCGGCAGGCATCGAGGCCTTCGGCGAACGAGGGGAAGCCGAGTGCCAGGCGTCGTTCCTCCGCCGGGACCGGATGGACCCGCAGCTGGCTCCTGGTGATGACCCCCATCGTGCCCTCGCTGCCGACGAACAGCTGGGTGAGGTCCGGCCCGACGGCGGCGCGGGGCCATCCGCCGGTGTGCACGACGCGACCGTCCGCCAGGGCGACGTCCAGCCCGACCACCATGTCCTCGATCTTGCCGTACCGGGTCGAGTACTGACCGGCGGAGCGGCATGCGAGCCACCCTCCGACCGTCGACAGCTCCACCGACTGGGGCCAGTGCCCGAGCGTGACGCCGTAGCTCGAGCGGAGCTCGGCCTCGAGGTCCACGCCGAAGGTGCCGGCGTCCACGTCGGCGACCAACGAGGCATCGTCGACCGAGTGCACGCCCCTCAGCTCGCACAGATCGAGGCTCACGCCGCCGAAGACGGGGAGGCTCGCCCCACACACCCCGCTGCGACCGGCGACCGGGGTCACCGGCACCCGGGACTCGTTGCATAGGGCCAGCACTGCCGCGACCTGGGCGGCGTCGGTCGGACGGACGACGGCCGCCGGCCGGGCGGGCACCGTGCCCGCGGTGGCCCACACGATGGAAAGGGGCCACCAGTCCCGCCCGGCGTCCACACGCGACGCCTCGTCCGTGTCGACCTGGTCGCACACGCTCCGCAGACGCTCCAGGAGCCCGATGTCGACATCGACGCCACCGTCCGCGAACCGGTAGCGGATCCCCGACGGTGGCGCGTCGATGTCGATCGGCGCGACGGGCACGGCCCGGCCGGCCACGATCAGGCGCCCTGGCGGCCGGCGTGGTGGCGAGCCAGGCGAGCCGCGGCGAGGTCGCCGTTCACCGACTCCCGAAAGCCCGTCACCTGCTGCTCGGCCTCGGCCGGGCTCCAGCCCAGCTCGGGGGCGAGGAGATCGGCGACGTCGGCCGCGGCGTCCGCCGTCGCCTCCTCGTCGCGCAGCGTGGCGCGGGTGCGACGGCTGAGGACGTCCTCGAGCGTGTGCGCCATCTCGTAGCGCGCCCCGTACACCGCCTCCGCCCGTAGGTAGGGCAATCCCTCCACCATCGGCGCCCCCATGGCCGGGTCGCCGTGCACCATGGCGAGCACGGTGCGGGCCTCGCCTCCGTACCGCCCGACCAGGTGGTCGACGACGGGCTGGTCGACCCCGAGCCGCCCCGAGGCCCCATCCTGGCGGAGCTCTGCCGTGCCGGCGGCGCCTCGAAGCGGCATCGACCCGGTCGGGCTCCGTCTCCGCCCGCGGCCGAGCACCTCGACCACCTCGTCGACGGTGTCGGCCGCCATCTTGCGGTAGGTCGTGAGCTTGCCGCCCGTGACGCTGATGAGGCCGGACGGCGAGACCGACACCTGGTGGCGGCGGGAGAGGTCGGCGGTGCGAGCACGGCGGGAGCCCCGGCCGCCGGGATCGGCGAGGAGGGGCCGCAGTCCGGCCCATACGCCAGTCACGTCCGCCGGAGTGAGTGGTCGAGTCACCCACGAGTTGACCGCCCGGAGCACGTACTCGACATCCTCGGCCTCGCAGCGGGGATCGTCGAGCGGCCCCGAGTAGTCGGTGTCGGTCGTCCCGATGTAGACATCGTCGCCCCACGGCACGACGAACACCGAGCGCCGGTCGCTCGGCACCGGCAGCACGGCGGCGATGTCGCAGGGCAGCTTGTCCCTGCTGACGGAGATGTGCACGCCCTTGGCGGGCCGGATGGAGTGGGGATCCGCGCCTTCGTCGAGGGCCCGGACACGGTCTGCCCACACGCCGGTGGCGTTCACGACCGCCGACGCCCGGACCTCGACGGGATCCGCACCATCGACGTCCAGGCGGGCACCTCGGACCCGTCCATCCTCCTTGAGCAGGGCCGTGACCGGGGCGTAGTTGGCCGCCACGGCCCCGTGGTCGAGCACCGCCGTGCGAGCGATGGCGAGGGTGAGGCGGGCATCGTCGGTCCGGGCGTCGTAGTAGATGAAGCCGGCAACCAGGCGATCGGTACGGAGTGTCGGCACGTGGGCGAGGGCTTCCTCGACGCCGATGCGTCGGTGCCGCCGACCGATCCTGAGGCCACCCGTCAGGTCGTAGAGCCAGAGGGCGCTCGAGTAGGCGCGGGAGACGGCCCGGTTGACGACTCCGTCCGACCCGAAGAGGGGGATGAGGAACGGCAGGGGAGCGACCAGGTGCGGGGCGTTGTGCAGAAGCCGCTGGCGCTCAGCCAGGTTCTCGTAGACCAGGCGCACCTCACGCTGCTGGAGATAGCGCAGGCCACCGTGGACCAGCTTGGAGGACTTCGAGGAGGTGCCCCCCGCGAAGTCGGCCCGTTCGACGAGCGCCGTCTTCAGGCCCCGGGCGGCGGAGTCGAGCGCCACGCCGGCCCCCGTGATGCCGCCGCCCACGACGAGCACGTCGAAGGGCTCGTCACCGAGTCGATCGAGGGCGTGAGCTCGATCGAAGCGGGTCGGCGGCGGGGGGGTGGGGGAGGCGGCCATCGAGATCCGGCCCCGAGCTTGCCATAGCGCCCGCCGACCGAGCGTCGCGCCCACCAGGCGACTGGGTGGCGGACAGCCAGAGCGGGCAGGGATCGGCGCCGGGCGCCTCGAAAGAATGGACTCCCGCTCCGATGTTGATAGATACTCGGAGTCCCACGGCTGGGGCCCGTGGATCGCCTGCGTAAGTGTGGCGAGGCGCGGGTAACAGCATGGTGCAGAGCCCACAGCGGAGGATTGAATCCCCACATGAGACACTCCTGGCGTCAGCATGCTGCGTGCCGGGGCATTGACCCAGACGTCTTCTATCCGCCCTCAGACGAGGAGGCCGAGGAGGCGAAGGCGATCTGTGGCATCTGTCCGGTGCGTCAGCCGTGCCTCGAGCACGCCTTGGCGAATCGCGAGCGAGACGGCGTGTGGGGCGGCGCCACCGAGCGCGAGCGCCGCCGAATCATCCGACACCGGCGCAAGACGGCATAGCGGGCCGGGGAGGGGTCGGCTCCGCCACGTCGGGACGTCGCGGCCCGGGCTACAGGGGGCGGGCCCCTGGGTAGCCTCTGGCCATGGACTTCGAGCTGTCCGAGGAGTTGATCGAGCTACAGGCCACCGTCCGGCGTCTCTCCCAGGACAAGGTCCGCCCCCGAGCCAGAGAGATCGACGACACCGGCGAGTACCCGCAGGACCTCTTCGAGGTGTTCGCCGCCGCCGGGCTGCTGGGGCTGTGCATCCCGACCGAGCTGGGGGGCTCCGGAGCGGGGATCACGGGCCTGACCGTGGCCATCGAGGAGGTCGCCAAGTACTCCAACACGGCGGCCCTGATGCTCCTCTTGACCAGGTTGCCGACCGGGCCCGTCCTCATCGCCGGATCCGACGATCAGAAGCGTCGGTACCTACCCGGGATCGCGGACGGCAGTCGTCGCGCCGCCTTCGGGCTGTCCGAGCCGCAGGCCGGCAGCGACGTGATGGGGATGCGCACCCGGGCGCTGCCCGATCCCGACCGCGCCGGCGGGTGGGTCCTGGACGGCGTCAAGTGCTGGATGTCGGGCGTCGCCGAAGCCGACTGGTACACGGTGTTCGCCAAGACCGGCGACGTTGCCAGCCGGCGCCACGACTCGATCACCGCGTTCATCGTCGAGCGGGCGTGGGACGGCGTCGAGGTGGGCCGCCGAGATCGCAAGATGGGCCTGCGGGGCATAGATACCGGCGAGCTGCTCCTGGACGGTGCTCGCGTGCCGGCGGAGAACGTGGTCGGCGAGGTGGGTGGCTTTCGTCTCGCGATGCTCGGCCTCAACTCCATGCGCCCCATCGTGGCAGCCCGAGGCATCGGCCTGGCCGAGGGGGCGCTCATGTACGCCACCGAGTACGTACAGGGTCGGGAGGCGTTCGGTACGACGGTCGGCAGCTTCCAAGGGGTCCAGTGGGAGATCGCCAAGCTCGCCATCGACATCGAGGCCGCCCGCCTGCTCACCTACCGAGCGGCGTGGCTGGCCGACCAGGGCCGGTTCACCAAGGAGTGGGTCCCGTACCTGTCGATGGCGAAGTACCACGCGACCGAGCTGGCCGTTCGGGCGTCGGGGCTCGCCGTGCAGCTGCTCGGCGCGGCCGGGTACATGAAGGACCACCTCACCGAGCTCTACTACCGGGACGCGCGACAGCTCACGATCGTCGAGGGCACGTCGGAGGTCCAGCTGGGCCTCATCGCCCGCGGCGTGCTGGAGCGCGACCTGTGGTGGGACTGAGCGCCTCGGCGCCGAACGCTGGCGAGCCCAGCATCCAGCAACCGAGCGGCCTGGAGGCGATCGGGGGCTGGCCCGCCGTCCTGGGCCGGCTCATGGCCCATCAGGATCTCAGCGCCGACGAGGCGGCCGCTGCCCTTGGTGACATCCTCGTCGGCGGGGCCACGCCGGCTCAGGTGGCGGCATTCGTCACCGCGTTGCGCATCAAGGGTGAGACCGTCGAGGAGATGGCGGGCCTGGTCCGGGCCATGCTCGAGCTGGCCGAACCGCTGGACGTGCCGGGCAAGCTCGTCGACACCTGTGGCACGGGCGGGGACCGCAGCCAGAGCATCAACGTCTCGACCCTGGCCGCGTTGGTCGTGGCCGGGGCCGGTGCCCGGGTCTGCAAGCACGGCGGTCGCGCCGCCTCGTCCGCCAGTGGATCGGCCGACGTGCTCGAAGCACTGGGTGTCGTGATCGACCTCGGACCCCAGGGCGTGCGCCGGTGCATCGAGGAAGCGGGGATGGGATTCTGCTTCGCCCCGCGGTTCCACCCGGCCATGCGCCACGCGATACCAGTGCGGCGCGAGCTGGGAGTGCCCACGGTGTTCAACTTCCTCGGTCCCCTCGCCAACCCTGCTCGGGCTCAATACCAGGTGGTTGGGGTCAGCGACCCAGGCATGGCCGAGAAGATGCTCGGCGTTCTCCAGGCCAACGGGGCCAGGCGGGCCATGATCGTCTACGGCCACGACGGCCTCGACGAGCTGTCGACGACGGGTGAATCGAGCGTGCTCGACCTCGATGTGGACGACGCGGGCGCGGTCGAGGTGCGCGCCCACGTCATCGACCCGTCGGCGCTCGGGCTGGCGCGGTGCGACCTCGGGTCGCTGCGCGGTGGCGGCGCGGCGGACAACGCGGTCACGGTCAGACGCGTTCTCGACGGCGAGCATGGGCCGCATCGCGACATCACGGTTCTCAACGCGGCGGCGGCGATGGTGGTGGCCGGACTGGCCGAGGATCTCCGGGCCGGTGTCGACCGGGCGGCCGCTGTCATCGACGACGGCCGGGCCGCCGCGGTGCTGGCGCGTCTGGTCGAGGTCTCGACGACCGCGGCCCAGCGATGAGGTGTGCCCGCTTCAGGCGGGACCGAGATCCCACATGGCTTCGAGGTCGTGGCGGCTGTAGGACTTGAACGCCACCATGGTGCTGGTGCTACGGATCCCACCGAGGGCGGCGATCCGTCGGGTCACGACCTCGGCCAGGTCCTCGTGACGGCGGACGCGGATGATCGCCACGAGGTCGGCGTCGTCGCTGGCCACCGAGTAGACCTCGGCGACACCGTCGACGTCGGCCAGGGCCTCGGCCAGGTCGGCGACCTGGGCCAGCTCGGCTTCGATGAGTACGAAGGCGTGCACCACGGAGGGCGAGCGTAACTGCTGCTCGCCGGGTGGCCGGTGCTGGGCCGGCGCCATGGCCGGCGCCGCGGCCGGCACGCCCGTTGCTCGGCCTCCGAGGCGGTTCTCGGGCCTGACCGGGCTATCGTGCATGTCTTGGCGACCACCCGTGCACCTTCTGACCTCGCGCCGTCTCGGGGGACGGCGCCCGGCGACGGGAAAGGGCCCCTGGCCGTCCAGGTCGATGGTCTCGAGAAGCGCTACGGCGACATCCAGGCTGTGGACGGGGTCAGCTTCGAGGTGTCCCAGGGCGAGACCTTCGGCTTCCTCGGGCCCAACGGGGCGGGCAAGTCGACGACGATCTCGATGCTCTGCACGCTCGCCCGACCGACGGGCGGCCAGGCCTTGGTGGCCGGCTACGACGTTGTCAAGCAGCGAGCGGAGGTGCGGCGACGAATCGGCCTGGTCTTCCAGGACACCACGCTCGACGACTACCTCACGGCGACGGAGAACCTCATGTTCCACGCCGAGCTCTACGGCGTGGAACGGGCCGGACTCGATCGCCGGCTCCAGCAGGTCCTCGAGATGGTGGGCCTCTGGGAACGCCGAGGAGGCCTCGTCCGCACCTTCTCGGGCGGGATGAAGCGACGGCTGGAGATCGCCCGGGGGCTGATGCACTCGCCGCGGGTGCTGTTCCTCGACGAGCCGACGGTGGGTCTCGACCCCCAGACCCGCAGTCACATCTGGAGCTACATCAACCAGCTGCGGCGCCAGGAGGACATCACGATCTTCCTCACGACGCACTACATGGACGAAGCCGAGCACTGTGATCGCATCGCCATCATCGACGGCGGCAGCATCGTGGTGATCGACACCCCCGAGGCCCTGAAGGCGGGGGTTGGCAAGGACCGGGTCGAGGTGCGCACGGACGACGACGTGGCGGCCATGCGGGGACTGCTGAACGAGTTCGGGCTGGAGGCCACCCTGAGCGAGGGGGCCGTCACCTTCCACGTGGCGGCTGGTGAGGAGTTCGTTCCCCGGCTCTTCGCCGAGCTGCAGGTCCCCATCCGGTCAGTACGGGTGTCGCGCCCGACCCTCGACGACGTCTTCATGGCCCACACGGGCCGCACCATCCGCGACGCCGAGGCTTCGTCGTCCGAGCGCAACGCGGCGTCGCCCTGGATGAGGGCGGCGCGCCGGCGATGACGACCACTGTCGCGCCCGACGTCGCAGCCATCCGCCTGGCCGGGGGCGCCTGGCGCGACGAGCTTCGGGCGGCGCGCATGGTCTGGCGACGGGAGATCATCCGCTTCGGGCGCAACCGGCTGCGGATCGTGACCTCGCTGGCTCAGCCGGTGCTCTTCCTGTTCGTGCTGGGCACCGGGCTCTCGACGATCGTCCGAGGGGGTCCGGCCACGTCGGGCTCGAACTTCCGGACCTTCATCTTCCCCGGCATCGTCGCCATGACGGTCCTGTTCTCGGCCATCTTCTCGGCGGTGTCAATCGTCTGGGACCGGGAGTTCGGCTTCCTGCGTGAGATGCTGGTCGCTCCGATCCGGCGCTCGTCGCTGGTGGTGGGCAAGTGCGCGGGCGGGGCCACGGTCGCGACGCTTCAGGCCCTGATCATCCTCGTGCTGTCCCCCCTCGTGGGCATTCCGTTCTCGGCGCCGCTGCTGTTGATCCTGGTGGGCGAGATGGTCCTCATGGCAGTGGCCCTGACGGCCGTGGGCATGGTCCTGGCGGCGCGGATGCAGCAGGTGGAGTCGTTCCAGGTCGTGATGCAGTTCGTCGTGCTGCCCATGTTCTTCCTGTCGGGAGCGATGTTCCCTCTCGCGGGGCTGCCGCAGTGGCTCACCGTGCTGACCCGGCTCGATCCGTTGAGCTATGCCGTGGACCCCATGCGTCGGGCGGTGTTCGCCCACAGCTCGTCGGCGGCCCACTTCGCCACGCTCAGCCCGGGGCTCAGCTGGTTCGGGTGGCGCCTGCCGGTGGGGATCGAGCTCGGGGTCGTCCTGCTCATCGGGGTGGCGGCGCTGGGCATCGCCATCGTGCAGTTCTCCCGGCCCGACTGAGCGGGAGGGCCTGCCCCCTCAGCCGGGTCCGAGGGCGTCGCCGATGAGTCCGAGTGGCGGGGCACCGAGACCGAGCAGCGCTTCGTGGAAGCGCCGGTGGCGATACCGCCGGCCCCACCGGGTCCTGGCCTCGTCCTGGAAGGCCCTGATCTCGAGCTTGCCCCACGTGTAGCGGCCGTAGGTGGGATCGAAGCCCGCCCGCTCCGCCTCGCTCCGCGCCGCCGGTCCCCGAAGGAAGGCGTCCTCTTCGAATCGGTGGACAGCATCCTCCAGGCTCATGGCACCGGTGTGGATGCCGATGGCGACGGCGAGCCGGGTGATGCGTACGAGCGCCTCGACGTGGACCCCGATGGCAAAGCGCGGATCGTCGGCGCGGAAGCCCTCGTCGAGGACGAGCTCCTCGGCGTAATGCGCCCAGCCCTCGACGAACGCTGACGAGAACAGGATGCGGCGGACGTCGCCGTCGAGGCGGCGCAGCATTCGCCCGTGGGCGTAGTGGCCGGGCGTGACCTCGTGCACGGTGATGGCGGGCAGGGTGGTCCGGCTGAACACCGCCAGCCACTCGGCCTGCTCCTCGGCGGGCCAGACGGGATCGGGCGGATTGATGTAGTACCAGGCGGGCGCGTCGGCCTCGAACGGCGCCGTCCACGACATCATGGCCATGGCCCATCGCCGCGAGGGCGGCGCCGGACCCACCCGGCACTCGCCGCCGGGATCGGCGAGGAGGTCGCGGTCGACCACGAAGGCGGTCGCCTCGGCGATGAGCGCCCGGGCCTCGGCTTCGATGCCCTCAGGTCCGGCGTGGTCGGCGCCCAGCTCGGCCAGCAGCTCCCCTGGCCGGGCGCCGGGGCGAAGGCGGTCGCAGGCGTCGTCGAGCAGGCGGCGCACTCGGTCGGCCTCGGCGTCCGCCCGAAGAGCCAGGCGCCCGAGATCGACGGGCATCCCCTCGGGGTCGCCCATGAGTCGGGCGAGATTGGGGCCGCCGATGGCAACGTCGGGATCACCGCCGTCGCCGATCCCCTCGACGTGGTGGACGAGTCGTCCGTGGGCCTTCCTGGCCGCCTCGAGGTCCGCATCGCCCGCGCTCGACCCGGGCCCTTCGGGACTCTGCTCCAATCCCGCGACGAGCCCTCTCGTCGCCGGCAGCAGGGCCCGGGCGACCGGCGCCGGGACGAGGTCGAGCGACTCGATGGCGCCGTCCACGGCGGCGGGCCACGACGCCAGGTGACGCCGCTTGACGTCCTGGCGCTCGGCGAGAGGGGCGTACTCGCGGTCGTAGGTAGCCAGGTCGAGGTTGGCGATGTGCACGAGCGGGTTGCGGCGGTGCTCCTCCACCATGCCGAGCGCGGTGCGCAGCCCTTCCTCGGTGGTTCGCAGGTGGGCCTCGTCGTGGGCGTTCGGGTCTGGTGGCCCCTGCCCCAGCCGGGCCAGGGCGGCGGTCACTCCGCTCGGGGAGAGGTCCTGCACCTGCCCGTCGTACTCGTGCAGCCCGGCGTACTCACGCACCTCGGGCATCAACAGCTCGCACAGCACCCGCAGCCGGGGGTTCATCAGGCCGACGGTACTCTGAGCGCCGTGGACGCTCCCCGCTATCGGTGTGACGCCTGTGGCAACGTGACCCGGTTCGACGTGGTGTCGACACGCCGGACTCGGGCGTTTCACCACTACAGCGTCGGTGGTGACCTCACGGTCGAGGACGAGCAGCTCTTGTCCCACGTGGTGGAGGAGGTGTCGTGCCGATGGTGCGACACCGACCGTGCCGTGCAGGTGCTGCGGGAGAGCGAGGTCTGACGCCGCGGCGGCAGGAACCGTCCGCCGACGCGCTGTCATCGGGCCGCCCTCCCGGGCCGGCGTCGTCCTCGGGCCGCCCTCCCGGGCCGGATGGGGGCGCCCTGTTGCGACCGGCCCTCGAGCTGGCCTGGGCCGTGGCTCGGGCGGGCCAGCAGCTGGAGCCACGCATCGCGGCACCCCGGCCCATGAAGCCCCTGCTGGGATTCGCCCGACTGCCGGCTCGGGCCCTGGACGTCGTACGGCGTGTGGTCGACGAGGACGCCGACTTCCGGGAGCGGGTGGCCGCGGCGGCCGAGGAGATCGAGCTGCCCCGACCGGCGTGGCTCTTCGTGGCCCGGCCGGACGGGTGGGCGACCGAGCTCGACGGGCTGCTGGTGGCGGCGCGGGCCGAGATCGACGACCGCCACGGGGAGCAGGACGAGCGGGAGGCACGCCGCCGGGTGCGAGCTGCCGAGGCATCGGCTCGGCGGATCGAGGAGGCGCTCGCCCGCGAGAGAGAGCGCGCCGTGCGGACGGCCGAGGAGCTTCGGGCCGAGCGTCGATCGCGCCGCGCCGCCGAAGAGGATGCCGCCACCGCCCGTCGGCGGGCCGACGCTCTGACCGGCGACCAGGCCAAGGCCAGCCGGGCGCTCGAGGAAGCGAGGGCCGAGCTCGCCCGCCTGCGAACCGTGGTGCGCAAAGGACCCGACCTCGAGACCCTTGCCCGCGAGATCGCGGAAGCTGCCGAGGCTGCATCCTCCCTCGCCGCCACGCTGCGCTCGAGCGCGAACTCGCTCAGTCCCTCCGTCCCTGACGACCCCGAGGAGGTAGCCGACGACGTCGAGCAGGCCGCTGCTTCCCCACCCGTGTCGGCGCCTCCGCGACCCCGCCCCCGATCGTCGAGTCCTCGGAAGGAGCGTCGCCCTTCACGACGTCCGGCGCCACTGCCGCCTGGCATGCGGGACGATTCCCCCGAAGCCGCCGAGCACCTGGTGCGGCTGAGCGGGACCGTGCTCGTCGTCGACGGGTACAACGCCTCTCTCGCCTGGCGCCCCTCGTTGTCGATCGGCGAGCAGCGGCGCCGGCTCGTCGACGCACTGGAGGAGTTGGCGACGAGGACGAAGTCCGGCGTGCACGTCGTCTTCGACGGCGTCGAGCCCGCGCAGCCGGTGACGTCGGCCGGGCCCCGGCGCCTGGTGCGGACGCGGTTCTCCCCACCTGACGTCGAGGCCGACGAGATCGTCGTCGGCTTGGTCGACGACCTGCCCGTCCAGAGCCCGGTGGTGGTCGCTTCGAACGACCGGGCCGTGCGCGAGGACGCCGAGCGGCGGGGCGCCAACGTCATCTCGGTCAGCCAGCTCATGGCCGTCCTGCGCCGGGAGCTCTGAGCGCGCCTCAGCCCGCCCGGGTGTGACGAAGGTGGGGCACCAGCCCCACGTCGCCCAACATGCGTACGGCGCGGGCCTCGTCGGCGTCGATGAGCACGGCGTCGCCGGGCGTCCGGTCCAGGATGAAGCTGACCACGCAGTCCTCGCACGCAGCACTGTCGAGCATCGAGCAGTCGTGGCAGCTGATCGTCATCGAATCGCTCATGACCCGCATGGTGGCACCCGGGTGTATCAACCGCCCTCCGGTGCAAGCATGGGGTCGTGGTCCGCCGCGCCCTGGCTCTCGACGACCTGCGCCCGCTGGCCGACGAGCTTTCGTCCCTGGCACGGGCGTCGGGGCTGGACGCGGTCGGCATCACCGGGGCTGAGCCGTTCGAGTCCACCCGCCGGCACCTCGAGGACCGTAAGGCGGCCGGGCTGCACGGCGGGATGCATTTCACCTACGGGGACCCGGGTCGCGCCACCGATCCCGCTGGCTCCGTTCCCGGCGCCCGCGCCCTGGTGGTGGGTGCCCGGTCGTATCGGCGGGCGCCCCCGGAGGACACTCCAGCGACCGGAGCCCTCGGCCGGGTGGCCCGCTACTCCTGGAGCGACCACTACGAGCCGCTGCGTGCAGCTCTTGGTGTGGTGGCCGGTCGGCTGGAGGCCGCCGGATGGCAGGCGCGGGTGGTGGTCGACGACAACGCCATGGTCGACCGGGCCGCGGCCCACCGGGCGGGCCTGGGGTGGTACGGCAAGAACACGGTCCTCCTGCTGCCCGGGAGGGGGTCGTGGTTCGTGCTGGGGTCGGTCGTCACCGACGCGCCCCTTCCGCCGAGGACGGCGGGCGGTGGCGGTACCTGCGGGACCTGCGCCCGATGTCTGGCCGCCTGTCCCACGGGTGCCCTGGTGGAACCGGGTGTGCTCGACGCCAGACGGTGCCTGGCCTGGCTGCTCCAGGCGCCGGGGGTGTTCCCGATCGAGCTCCGATCGGCACTGGGGGGCCGCATCTACGGATGCGACGACTGCCAGGAGGTATGCCCGCCCAACCGCAGCGAGGATCGGCGCCATCCTCCGCCTCCGGCGGGGGAGGACGACGAGCCGTGGGTCGAGCTGGTCTGCCTCCTCGGATCCAGCGACGCCGAGCTCCTCGGCCACCTCGGGCGCTGGTACATCCCGCGGCGCCAGCCCCGTTACCTTCGACGCAACGCCCTGGTGGCGCTGGGCAACGTGGGCGACGGGCGCGACCGGCGGGTGGCCCGAGCGCTGCGTGACGCGCTGGCCCACCGGGACCCACTGGTGCGGGCCCACGCGGTCTGGGCCGCCGCCCGCCTGGGTCGCCACGACCTGGCGTCCGGCCTCGCCGGGTCGGAGACCGATACCGAGGTGGTGGCCGAGCTCAGGACCGCGGGGCTCGCTGGGCACGACGGGCTCGCCGGGTGACCGGAGCCCGGCTCGCCAGATGAGGCACCTCCTCGTCACCAACGACTTCCCACCCAAGGTCGGCGGCATCCAGTCCTACTTGTGGGAGCTGTGGCGGCGGCTCCCGCCCGACTCGTTCTCGGTCCTCACGATCGATCACCCCGAGAGCGCCGTATTCGACGCCGCCCAGCCCTTCGACATCGAGCGCCTGGCGACCCGGATGCTGCTGCCCTCGCCAGGCCTGGCGCGCCACATCCGCCGTCGCTGTGAGCGGACTGGCGCCCGCCTCGTCGTGCTCGATCCCGCGCTCCCGGTGGGTCTGGTCGGCCCCGCCCTGGGCCTGCCGTACGCGCTGGTCCTGCACGGCGCCGAGGTGACGGTCCCCGGCCGGCTGCCCGGCGCCCGCCCCCTGCTGGCCCGGGTGCTGCGGGACGCCGCTGCCGTCATCGCAGCCGGCACCTATCCGGAGGCGCAGGCCCGGCGGGCTGCCGGCAGCGGCATGCCCCCGGTGACCGCCATACCGCCCGGGGTCGACGGCGAACGCTTCCGGCCGCTCGACGACCGCGAGCGGACCAGGGCCCGGGCGGCGCTGGGCCTACCGGCCGAGGGCCGACTGGTCGTCAGCGTGAGCCGCCTGGTTCCCCGAAAGGGCATGGACGTGCTCATCGACGCCGCGTCCCGCCTCTCCGCGGCCCGACCGGATCTCACCGTCGCCATCGCCGGAACCGGTCGGGACCGGAGCCGGCTCGAGCGGCGCATCGCCAAGACCGCCGCCCCCGTTCGACTCATGGGTCGGGTTGCGGACGACGTGCTGCCGCAGCTCTACGGCTGCGCCGACGTGTTCGCCATGCTCTGCCGGGATCGCTGGGCCGGCCTCGAGCAGGAGGGGTTCGGGATCGTGTTCCTGGAGGCGGCGGCCTGCGCGGTGCCGCAGGTGGCGGGGGACAGCGGAGGGGCGGCCGAGGCCGTGGTCGACGGCGCCACCGGCCTCGTCGTCCGGCGGCCCGGCGACGTCGACGAGGTGACCGCCTCGCTGGGGCCGCTCCTCGACGACGAGGGACGGCGTCGCCGTCTGGGCCTTGCCGCCCGGTCGCGTGCCGAGTCGGGCTTCGACTACGAGGTCCTGGCAGCCCGGCTGGACGTGGCGCTGCGAAAGCTCGTCGAGTGATCGCCGTTCGCGGCGCCCGAGGCGGTCGTGCCGGCGATAGGTGGAGCGATTGCTACGCTGCCGTACTCGTGCGACGGCTTGACCGGCGATCCGCGGTTCCGGTGCTCACGCTCCTTGGCAGGTGGCGGCCGCTGTCGTGCCCCGGCATGGGCGCCCGGGCAGGGAGTGACGGTGGCTGAGCTCGCAACTGAGCGGATGATCATGCGGGCGTCACCGGAGCGCTGCTACGAGGTGGTCACCGACTTCGAGCACTACCTCGAGTGGGCCGCCGACATCAAGCAGGTCGAGGTGGTCGAGCGCGAGGCGGACGGTCGCCCCGCTGCGGTGACCTTCCGGGCTGCCGCGTTCGGCCGAAGCACCAGCTACACGCTCGCCTACGACTACACGGCGGCGCCGCACGAGCTGACGTGGGTGCAGACCGAGGGTGACCTCACGTCCCGGCTAGACGGGGCGTATGTGTTCGAGCCGACCGTAGATGGGGACACCGAGGTGGTGTACCGCCTCGTCGTCGAGCTCAAGGTGCCCATCCCTGGCTTCGTCAAGCGCCGGGCCGAAGGGCGCATAATGCACACCGCTCTGAAGAACCTCAAGGCCAGGGCCGAGTCCAACTAGTGACATCGCCTTCGGGGAGGGTCCTGCTCTTCACGGGCAAGGGCGGCGTGGGCAAGACCACCGTGGCCGCGGCGACCGCGTTGCGGTGCGCCGATGCGGGGGCTCGCACGCTCGTGCTGTCGACGGACCCCGCGCACTCGCTGTCCGACTCGTTCGAGCGGCCCCTCGGACCTCGGCCCACGCCGATCGAGGGCAACCTCTCGGGCCAGCAGCTCGATGCCACCGAGCGGTTCGCCGAGGTGTGGGGCGACGTCCAGGAATGGTTGATGGCGGTGCTCGACTGGGCCGGGATGGACGCCCTCGAGGCAGAGGAGCTGTCCATCGTGCCGGGGCTCGAGGAGATCTTTGCCTTGGCCGACATCAAGGATCACGCGAGCTCGGGACGCTGGGACGTCATCGTGGTCGACTGCGGGCCGACGGCGGAGACGATCCGGCTGCTGTCGTTGCCAGACGTTCTCGAGTGGTACATGAGTCGGGTCTTCCCGGTCGAGCGAACACTGACGAGAGTGGTGCGCCCGTTCATGCGCCGGGTGACGTCGTTGCCGGTGGCGGGCGATGAGGTCTTCGATGCGGTCCGTGGTTTCTACGACCGTCTCGAGGGCGTCCGGAGCCTGCTGACGAACGCGGCCGTGACGAGCGTCCGGCTGGTCGTCAACCCCGAGCGGATGGTGATCGCCGAAGCCCGGCGCACGGCGACCTACCTCTCCTTGTTCGGCTACCAGGTCGACGCCGTGGTGGCCAACCGCTTGTTGCCCGAGGCGGTGACCGATCCCTGGTTCACGGCGTGGAAGCGGACGCATGCCGACCATCTGGCTGCTATCGAGGCGGGGTTCGCGCCGCTGCCTGTGCTTCGCGCCGAGCTGGCGGCCGAGGAGCTCGTGGGACTGGATCGGCTGCGGGCGTTCGCCGAGGTGCTGCACGCCGACGGGGACCCAGCGGCCGTCCTCCATCGGGGCCGGACGATGAGAATCGAGCGTCGAGGATCGTCGCACGTGCTCGGCCTGCCACTACCGTTCGCCGATCGGCACGCCGTCGAGCTCGGCCGACGCGACGGGGAGCTTCTGGTGCGGGTCGGCTCGCATCGACGGGCCGTCGTGCTGCCTGACTCGTTGCGACGCAGGGAGGTCACGGGGGCGACAATGGAGGACGGCTGGCTGGAGATCGGCTTCGAGACCGCGGCGGAGGGGGCGGACGGGGCGCACGCATCCGGGGACCGCGTGCACGGCCAGATGCGGGAGGAGGCGCTGTGAACGAGGATCGAGCCCGCGAGGTGTTCGAGCATCTGCAGGCCGCGGCGCTGGAGATGATCGCCGCGGCGCGTGCTGCGCTCGACGTGGCCGAGGAGCTGGTGAAGGATCCACCGTCGACGGGGGGTGCGCTCGCCGGTATGGCGGAGGCAGGCCGGCGAGGTCCCCGACCCGACTCCCAGCGCGTGCAGCGGATCGACGTGTCCTAGGCGGGGAGGCGCCGACGACACGGGCCGCCCCCCCCGGCCGGCCTTGGCCTCACCAGGCGACGTCCCGCCCAGGCGACGTAGCATCACCACAGCCGAGCCGGGAGGTCTCGTGGTTGCGCTGACCAAGGACACCATTCGCATCCTGGCGGCGTTCCAGAGCCAAGATGCGCCTGTCGTCTCGCTCTACCTCGACGTGGACGGCCGGCGACGCCCACGACCGCAGGAGTACGAGCGCCAGCTCGATCGTATGGTCCGCGAGGCCCTCGGCTCCTCCAACGGGGGGCGCCCCGCGGCCAGGGACCTGGACCGGATCGTGGCCCATGTCCGACGGGGCCTGGACCGCTCGAGGGTGCGAGGCGTGGCGCTGTTCTCGTGTGAGGCCGCGGGCCTGTGGGAGGTCCTAGAGCTGCCGATGCCGGTGTGCGATCAGCTGGTGGTCAACCGGAGTCCACAGGTGGCCCAGCTCGAGCGACTGAGCGAGGAGCACGAGCGGTTCGGGGTCCTGCTGGCGGACCGGCAACGGGCGCGAGTGCTCGTTGTCGAGATGGGAGAGGTCGCTCACGCCGAGACCCTGTTCGAGGAGCTCCCCCGCCACGAGGACGACCGGGGCGAATGGGACAAAGACCACGTGCACGGCCACCAGGCGGTCGCTGCCCAGCACCACCTCAGACGGGCTGGGCACCTGGCGTTCTCGGTCTTCAAGGGGACTGGCTTCGAGAACCTGGTCCTGAGCGGCCCCGAGGAGGTGCTCGCCGAGCTCGAGCGGGAGCTGCACTCCTACCTGCGTGACCGCATCGTGGCCCGCCTCTCGACACCGACGACCGCCGGCGACGAGGAGGTGCGCCAGGCGGTGCTGCGGGTCGAGGATCAGGTCGAGCGCGAGCGGGAGACGACCCTCCTCGACTCCCTCCGGGATCGTCTCGGCACGGGGACCGCCGTGGTCGGGCTCGGGCGGGTGCTCGGGGCGCTTCTCGAGCGGAGGGTGGAGACCTTGCTCGTCTCGGCCGGGTTCGCGACTTCCGGCTGGCGGTGCCCGCGCTGCGCGGCCCTGGCCGAGCGAGGCCGCACCTGTCCTGTCTGCTCGGCGAAGATGGACCTGGTGGACGACGTCGTGGAGGAGGCGGTGGCGGACGCGGTGCTGCGCTCGTGTCGGGTCGTGACCTGCGTGGACAGCGCCGACCTCGACGTGATGGGCAGGATCGGCGCCCTTCTGCGGTACTGACAATCCCGGCCATCGCCGGCGACGAGACGGTACCTTCTTGCTATGGAGTTCCGCCGGATCAAGGGCCTGCCCCCGTACGTCTTCAGCCAGATCGACAGCCTGAAGAGGGATGCCCGCCACGCCGGCGGCGACGTCATCGACCTCGGCTTCGGCAACCCCGACATCCCGTCGCCCGATGTCGCGGTCGAGAAGCTGGCCGAAGCGGCACACAATCCCCGCAACCACCGCTACTCGGCGAGCCGCGGCATCCCCAAGCTTCGTCTGGCCATCTCCAACCTGTACCTCCGCCGCTTCGGCGTAGAGGTCGACCCGGAGACCGAGGTGGTCACCACCATCGGAGCCAAAGAGGCGTTGTCCCACCTGATGTGGGTCCTCATCGGCCCCGGCGACACCGCCCTGGTGCCGTCGCCGTCGTACCCCATCCACATCTATGCCCCCCTCTTCACGGGGGCAGACGTGCGCCAGGTGCGCATGGGCCCCGAGGAGGACTTCTTCGAGAACGTCATGGAGGTGTGGGAGTCCACTTGGCCGAAGCCCCGGGTCATCGTGCTGTCATTCCCGCACAACCCGACGACGGCGTGCGTGGATCTCGGCTGGATGTCGCGACTGGTGGACTTCGCCCGTGAGCACGAGGTCGTGCTCGTCCACGACTTCGCCTACTCGGACACGTACTACGACGGGTGCGTGCCGCCGTCGATCCTCCAGGTGCCGGGGGCAAAAGAGGTGTCGGTCGAGCTGTACACGCTGACCAAGTCCTTCTCTATGGCGGGCTGGAGGGTGGCGTTCATGGTCGGCAACCCGGAGATCGTGGCCGCGCTGACCAAGTTGAAGAGCTACCTGGACTACGGGACCTTCCAGCCCATACAGATCGCCGCCATCGTGGCCATGAACGAGGCCTCCGACTATCCCAAGGTCGTCAACGAGATCTATTTGGGACGGCGAGACGCGCTCTGCGATGGCCTGTCACGCATGGGGTGGGACGTGGCCAAACCCAAGGGCACGATGTTCGTCTGGGCGCCCATCCCCGAGCCGTATCGCGAGATGGGCTCGCTGGAGTTCTCCAAGTTCCTCGTGTCCGAGGCGAAGGTGGCAACCTCGCCCGGCGTGGGGTTCGGGCCGGGGGGCGACGCCCATGTCCGCTTCGCCCTCATCGAGAACGAGAAGCGGATCGGTCAGGCCGTGCGCAGCCTGCGCCGGTCGCTGACGAAGCTGTAGCGCGTCAGATCGCAGCGGCTGCGGGAGCCGGCTCCGGTGGCCCGCACAGCCCGTCGAGACAGAAGGCGACGGCTGCGTCGGCCACGTCGTCGGGGGCGGCTCCGTGCTCGAAGATCATCACGCGCGCCAGATGGTTCGTGACGCCGAGCACCGCGTGGGTGAGCACGGTCGGGTCGGTATCGCGTATCCGTCCCGCCCCGATGCCCTCCTTGATGTGGCGCGCAGCGTCACCGACTGCCACCTCCTCGCCCCGGCGCAGCATGCCCGAGAAACGCTCCTCCGTCGCTGCGAACTGGAAGAGCGTGAACAGATGGCGATGGTCGCCCAGCCACCGCATGGACGTCCGGATGCCGAGCTCGATGCGACGGAGGGGATCGGGCTCGTCGGCAATGGCCTGTTGCTGGCAGCGGCGCAGCTCCTGCTGCGCCTCACGGAGGATCTCGCCGAACAGCTCCTCTTTCGAAGAGAAGTACCAGTAGAAGACCCCTTTGCCCACACCCAGCCCGGCGACGATCTCCGCCACCGATGTAGGGTGGTACCCGTTCTCGGCAAAGCGGCGGGCGGCGTACTCCACGAGTTGACGACGCCGCTCCCGACCACGCTGGGTGAGACGACGGTCCACTGGGCGGACCATAGGCACCCTTGACCGTCCGGTCAAGGAAGCGGAGCGGCGGGACCTTGTTCGGTCGTCGCCCAATGGCGCGTCGACGGCGGACGACGGTGACGACAAGATAGGAGTCATGATGTTGTACTGGGCGTTGAAGGCGGTGCTGACCCCGGTGCTGCGCTTCTTCTACCGGGTCAGGGTGGAAGGCCTGGAGAACGTCCCCCGTTCGGGGCCGGCGATCCTGGCCAGCAACCACCTGTCGTTCTCCGACTCGATCTTCCTGCCCCTCGTGCTGCGGCGTCGGATGACGTTCGTGGCCAAAGCCGAGTACTTCGACGACCCCAAATCAGCATGGTTCTTCCGGGCGCTCGGGCAGATCCCGGTCAAGCGGGAGGGCGGCTCGGCGGCCCAGGGCGCCCTGGACGCCGCCCGGGAGGTGCTCGAGCGGGGCGAGCTGTTCGGCATCTATCCAGAGGGCACCCGCTCCCCCGACGGGCGCCTGCACCGGGGCCATACCGGCGTCGCCCGGCTGGCCCTCAACTGCGGGGTCCCCGTGCTGGCCGTCGCCATGGTGGGTACGCGCGAGCTGCAGCCCATCGGCCAGGTGCGGCCTCGGCTGTTCATGCCCGTCACGATCCGCTTCTCGGCGCCGATGACCTTCGAGCGCTACTACGACAGAGCCGACGACCCGAGGGTGCTCCGCCGGATCACCGACGAGATCATGTTCGAGCTTCGCAACGTGTCGGGCCAGGAGTACGTCGATCGGTACGCCACCCGCAAGACCGTCCTGGGCGCCGCCGAGGAGTCCCGCATCCGGTCGACTCCATCGCCCGAACCGGTCGCTGCCGCCGGGTAGAGGGGGGCTGGCCCGTAGACGCCGGCCGGGTGAGCGCCGACGACCCATAACGCCAGCTTCTCGGTTTGGAAACGCGACAGCAACCTTGACTACGTAGGCTCTGCTGTCATGCCGATCTATCTGGTGAGGGTTTGGGTGCCGGATCGCCCCGGCGCGCTCGGCGCAGTAGCCAGCCGCATCGGCGCCGTGGGCGGCGACCTGGTGGGTGTCGAGATCCTCGAGCGCGGTGGCGGCCGCGCCGTGGACGAGGTCCTCGTGGACCTGCCCGATGCGGAGCGGGTGTCGCTGATGGTGTCCGAGGTCGGGGAGGTGGACGGGGTCGACATCGAGGATGTCCGGCCGTCGCTCCGTGGCGCCCCGGACGCCGGCTTGGAGGCGCTCGGGACGGCGGCTGCGCTTGTCGAGCAGACGGCCATTGACGGGCTCCTCGACGACCTGGCCGAGCACAGTCAGCGGGTGTTCGACGCCGACTGGGCGGCGGTGATCGATCTTGACGGGCCCGTTCCGCTGGCCAGCGTGGGCGTGACGCCACCAGGTCCCTGGTTGGGCGCATTCGTGGCCGGCAGCCGCTCGTCGGTACGGGTCGCCGCCGGTGAGTGCGGACCCGATGACGTGGCCTGGGCGTCGTTGGACCGCGCCGACCTGGCCCTGGTCCTGGGCCGCCGGGGCCGCCCGTTCCGTTCCCGCGAGCGAGCGCAGCTGGCCGTGCTGGCGAGCATCGGTGACCACCGCTGGGCGGAGCTGGTCACGAGGGTCTCGCACCAGGCCCATCCGAGCATCTGCTGAGCTCAGGAAGGGGCCCAGGCCAGGGCGCGCTCGACGGCCCGGCGCCACCCCTCGTGATGGGCGTCGGCGCCGGCCTTCGAGGCGCGAGGCGTCATCGCCGCCTCAGGCGTCCACAGCCCGGCGACCTCGTCCATGGAGCCCCACACGCCCTCGGCCAGCCCGGCGAGCAGGGCCGCCCCCACGCCGGTCGTCTCGACCACTCGGGGTCGGGTGACGGGGGCCTGCAGCTGGTCGGCCTGGATCTGAAGAAGCAGGTCCATCACCGACGCCCCTCCGTCGACCCGAAGACTGGGCACCTCGTGGCCCGAGCAGGCGGTCATCGCCTCGACGACGTCGCGGGTCTGGAACGCCATCGCCTCCACGATGGCCCGGGCCACGTGGGCCCGGCCCACGCCGCGGGTCAGGCCGACGACCGTGCCCCTGGCGTAGGGATCCCACCAGGGGCTGCCGAGGCCGGTGAAGGCGGGCACCATGAACACGCCCTCGCTGCTGTCGACGCTGGCGGCCAGCGGGCCCATCTCGGCCGCCTCGGAGATGATGCCGAGGCCGTCGCGCAGCCACTGGATGCCCGCACCGGTGGCGAAGATGGCCCCTTCTAGGGCGTAGGCCACGTCGGGACCGGGCCCACCGAGGCCTGGGTCGAGCTCCCAGGCCACGCTGGTGAGCAGCCCGTCTGCAGGTGGCGGGGGCGCGGCGCCGACGTTCATGAGGACGAAGCTTCCGGTGCCGTAGGTGTTCTTCGTCATGCCCGTTCCCACACACGCCTGGCCGAACAGCGATGCGGCCTGGTCACCCGCGATCCCCCCCACGGGCACACCAGCCTGGAGACCGGCGACGGCGCCGGGGGCGACGGATCCGAAGCGGCCGGCGGAGGGGCGGACCTCGGCCAGCGCCGACCCGGGGATGTCGAACAGCTGGCACAGCTCTTCGGACCAGCGCCGATCGACGATGTCGTAGAGAAGCGTGCGGCTGGCGTTGGACGGGTCCGTGCGGTGGACCCCGCCGTGCGGCCCACCGGTCAGGTTCCAGAGCACCCAGGAGTCCACGGTCCCGAGCATCAGTCCGGGGCTCCGCTGGACGCCGCCCTCGGTGAGCAGCCACTCGAACTTGGTGGCCGAGAAATAGGGGTCGAGGACGAGCCCGGTGCGGTCCCGCACCAGAGGCAGGTAACCGGCATCCCTGAGGGCGTCGCACCGCCCCGCGGTCCGACGGTCCTGCCACACCAGCGCCCGGTGGAGCGGTCGGCCGGTGTCGCGGTCCCACGCCACTGCCGTCTCCCGCTGATTGGTCATGCCGATGGCCGCGACCGCCTCGTGGCGGTCGGCCAGCTGGGTGCTGACCGTCGACAGCACGTGCTGGACGCCGCGCCAGATCTCGTCGGCATCGTGCTCGACCCAACCGGGGCGGGGATAGTGCTGGGTCAGCTCTCGGTACGACGAGAGCACCGGAGATCCGGCCTCGTCGACGGCCAGCGCCCGAACTCCCGTGGTGCCGGCGTCGATGGCGAGCACGACTGTCACCGCGTCATCCGAGGTGCCGCAGCACCGACTGCATCTTCGTCGTCATGGCGTTGTCATGGTCGGGACGAAAGTCGATCTTCATGACCAGGCTCACCCTGGGCGCCCTCTCTGCGACCCGGTCCACGCAGGCCTTGATGACCGGCATCACCTCGTCCCATTCGCCTTCGACGTTGGTGAACATGGCGTTGGTTTCCGAAGCGAGCCCGCTGTCGCGCACGACCCTGATCGCGTCGGCGACCAGCTCGCCGACCGATTCCCCGACGCCGAGCGGGGTCAGAGAGAAGGCGGCGATCATGATGGACCTCCCGTGCGTGGATGTGCGCCCGCGTGCGCTCGGGCGGATCTTAAAAGAAGGTGACCGCCCACGGTGGGGGGTCCCACGCCAGCGCGGCGTGCGTGCGAGCCGCAGCGCCGGCGACGCGTTCGGCCACGCGACCAGCGCGGACGAGCGGGCCGAGGCCGACGCCGCCGAGGAAGGTAGCGGCCAGGTCGGCAGTATCGAGGCTCAGGTCGGGTCGTGCGGAGGTCCGGGTGCACCGGGCGCCGTCAGGACCACCCTCCAATAACCAGCGCCCCTCGTTCCACGGGCAGAAGGCGTCCGAGACCTCGAGAACCACACCCACGTCGGTCGAGTACCGGCGGCCGGAGAGTGCCCCCTCGAGGTCCACCAGGCGCACCCAGAGGGCGTCGGTCACCCGGCGCTGTAGGGCCTGGGTGTCGGCCAGCATCCAGACCAGCGGCTCGTCGACCGGACGCTGGCCGGCCTTGACTGTGCGGACCAGGTCGGTGTCGAGGAGAAACCGCCAGACGGTGCCCTCGGCCTGGGGGCTGACAGCGATGACCTCTGCGGCGACCAGCTCGTGTAGAGGGCCGCCGATGCTCCAGTCGGCGGTCACCCGGTACGAGGCGTACGCCTCGACGCCCGATGGCCCCTCGACCAGGGCGTGGCGGAGCTCACGGCGGCGGCGCAGCAGGAGGCTGATCCAGGCGGGGGAGCGGTCGACCATCCCCGGCCTCGTTCGCCACAGGCGCTCGTGGACGGCGGCCATCGCGGGCCGGACCTCGTCCCCCTCGACGAGACGGACGGGCAGGTCCACCGGGATCCCGGGGACGAAGTGGGTCGCCGCCCGGGCGACCTCCCAGCTCAGGCCGAGGACGGCCAGGCCGAAGCCGAAGCGGCGGTAGATCCGGCTCTCCGACGCCCAGAGGCAGGCGAGGGGCTCCCCTCGGCTGCGGACGTCGTCCAGCTGTCGGCGAATGAGCTCGGTCAGCAGGCCGCGACGCCGGTGGGTCGGCAGCACCCCCACGTTTCGCACCCCCGCGGCGCCCAGGTGGCCGCCCGGTACCGAGAGACGGAACGTCGACGCCCCTGCCGTCGCCACCACGGTCGGACCCTCCCAGGCGGCCAGGGTGCGCTCCGGCTCCAGGGTGTCGAAGCTGGCCTCGAACCGCTCCTTGTCGAAGGGCTGGCTGAAGGCAAGGCTGGCGGCGCGCGCGCAGGCCTCGGCCTCCGCTGGCTCGATGGTCCGGATGATCACGTCCACGTCCCGACGTTCTACCGGGTCAGGGTGGGTGGGGCTTGCCCCGGGCGGTCGGTCGCCCTTGGAGCGCCCTCCATATGGCACAGTCTCTTGACAGCCGTGAAGTTACGGTGCTGTAATTAGACGCTAGATCTTGTGCTACCGGACACTGGTAGCCACAACCGGTTGTGGTCAGGGCCTGTCGTACTCGGGGAGCCCTGATCCTGGGGGTGGCTGAGGGAGGGCCCGGTGGGCACGGGCCAGACCGCATCCCC
>DATBBR010000142.1 GCA_036270875.1 Acidimicrobiales bacterium | reverse complement strand
GATCGGGCCCGGACACAGGAGCGCCGGAGTCAGGAGGGACAGGGGGGACAGGAGGCTAGGCCCGTCGCCTCCCAGCGACCGAGGTGGCCGGCCACCACGCTGAAGGCGACCCTGGTCCCCACGGCGATGGTGCGGCTGCCGTCGTCGATGGCCGTGCAGTGGAAGGGGAGGAAGCGGCCGTCGTCGGTCACCACGGTCCCCAGGCCCCGCTCCTCGTCGAAGGTCGCCACGCTGCCCTCGGCCCGCTCACCCGGTCCCGGCGTCGCCCGCCCTGGCATCAGGGGACGATCTTGGACAGCGCCAGCTCGAGGATGTCGCTCGCGCCGCGGTCGCGCAGGGCCGGGATGAGGACGTTGATCTCCGTCTTGGGGACCACCGTCTCGACCGCGTAGCTGTCCTCGCCGAAGAGCTTGGAGACGGTGGGCGACCGCATCGAGGGCAGCAGGCCGATCACGGCGTCGAGGTCGCCGGCGCCGACGTTCAGCTTGACCAGCACCATGCCCCGCGCGTCGAGCGCGCCTTCGAGGAGGGTGTGGAGCTGGGCCATGGCGTGCGCCTTCTGCGGGTCGGCGACGGCGGCGGGGTTGGCGACGAGCTCGGTGTGCGACACGAGGAGAGTGTCGATGATGCGAAGCCCCGCCGCCCGCAGGGCCCTGCCCGTCTCGGTGATCTCGACGACGGCGTCGGCGATGTCTGGCACCTTCGCCTCGGTCGCACCGTACGACAGGCGGATGTCGGCCTCGACACCCTGCTCGAGCAGGAACCGTCGGGTCAGCTCCGGGTACTCCGTCGAGACCCGAGACCCGGGGGCGAGCTCCTTGGCGCTCTGCGCCGGCGAGTCCTCCTCGACGGCCAGGACCACCCGGACCGGGTTGCGGCTGGCCTTGGAGTAGGCGAGGCGACCCAGCGACACGAGCTCGGCGCCGGTCTCCTCGATCCAGTCGCGCCCGGTCACCCCGAGGTCGAACAGCCCGTCGGCGACGTACCGGGGAATCTCCTGGGGCCGCAGGATGCGCACCTCGTCGATGCGGGGGTCGTCGATCGAGGCTCGGTAGTCCACGTCCGAGCTCCGCCCGACGGCCAGATCGGCGGCGGCGAACAGCTCGAGCGTCGCCCGCTCCAGCGAGCCCTTGGGGAGGACGAGGCGCAGCACTACTTGCTCTCCATCAGGCGGCTGCTCACGACGCGCCGCCACCTTTCGGCAGCTGTCGTAGGAGGTCTGCCATCTCGATGGCGGCGAGGGCCGAGTCGAACCCCTTGTTCCCCGCCTTGGTGCCGGCCCGCTCGATGGCCTGCTCGATCGTGTCGGTCGTGAGCACTCCGAAGAGGACCGGCACACCGGTGTCCAGCTGCGCCCGCTGCAGTCCCGCCGCGCACTGACCGGCCACGTGCACGTAGTGGTCAGTGGCGCCCCTGATCACCGCGCCGAGGCAGACCACGGCGTCGACCTCGCCGGACGCGGCGAACCGCCGGGCGACGAGCGGCAGCTCGAACGCTCCGGGCGCCCAGGCCACGGTGATCGACGATGCGTCCACCCCGTGGCGGACAAGGCCGTCGTACGCGCCGTCGAGCAGGCGGTCGGTCACCAGCCGGTTGAACCGGCTGCACGCCAGGGCGACCCGCAGCCCGTCGCCCCGGAGCCGCCCCACGTACGCTGCCCCACCGGCCGGGCTGTCCTCGAGGGCGCGACCCGCGGGCGCGGTGTGCTCAAAGGACGTCATCGAGCCCCTCGATCAGATGGCCCATGCGCTCCCGCTTGGCCCGGAGGTACTTGATGTTCTCCGGGTTGGGTGACGACTCGAGGGGGACCCGCTCGACGATGTCGAGGCCGAACCCCTCCAGGCCGCCGTACTTGGCTGGGTTGTTGGTCATCAGGCGCATGGTCGTGATACCCAGGTCGACGAGGATCTGGGCTCCGATACCGTACTCGCGGCTGTCCACCGGCAGCCCCAGCTCCACGTTGGCGTCGACGGTGTCCCGGCCCTGCTCCTGGAGCGTGTAGGCCCGCAGCTTGTGCTTGAGCCCGATGCCCCGGCCTTCGTGTCCCCGCAGGTAGACCACCACGCCGAGGTCCTCCTGGGCGATGAGGCGCAGCGCGGCCTCGAGCTGTGTGCCGCAGTCGCAGCGAAACGAACCGAACACGTCGCCGGTGAGGCACTCGCTGTGCACGCGCACGAGCACGTTGTCCTCGCCCTGGACCGCGCCCCGCACCAGGGCCAGGTGCTGCTCCTCGTCGAGCACCGACTCGTAGGCGAAGCAGGTGAAGTCGCCGTGGCTGGTCGGGATCCGTGCCTCGCTGACCCGCCGAACCAGCTTGTCCTTCTGCCGGCGGTAATGGATGAGGTCGGCGATCGAGATCACGAGCAGGTCGTGCTCCCTGGCGAAGCGCTCGAGCTCCGGCAGCCGGGCCATGCCGGTCTTGTCGGCGTTGACGACCTCGCAGAGCACCGCCGCCGGGTACAGGTGGGCGGCGCGCGCCAGGTCGACGGCCGCCTCGGTGTGACCGGCGCGCTTGAGCACGCCTCCCGGTCGGTAGCGCAGGGGCAGGATGTGGCCCGGACGGGCCATGTCGCCAGGCCGGGTGCCGGGGTCGATCAGCGCCTTGATGGTGGCCGCCCGGTCGGCTGCCGAGATGCCCGTGGTGGTGCCGTGGCGGTAGTCGACGGTGACGGTGAAGGCGGTTCGCTGCGACTCGGTGTTGGAGGTCACCATCAGCGGCAGGTCGAGCTGATCGAGACGATCACCGGTCATGGGGACGCAGATGAGGCCCGACGTGTGGGCCAGGAAGAAGGCGATCTTCTCGGGCGTGACCGCCTCGGCCGCCATGATGAGGTCGCCCTCGTTCTCCCGATCTTCGTCGTCGACCGCGACGACCATGTCGCCGCGACCGATCGCGGCGATGGCGTCGTCGATCCGGGCCATGGGCATGTCAGGGACCTCCCCGCTCGGCTGGACAATAGGGCCGCCCTCCCGGGCCGGCCGTGGTCGCGCCGCCCGCCAGCAGGCGCTCGGTGTACTTGGCGATCACGTCGATCTCGAGGTTCACGGGCTCACCGGGCCTCCTGTGCCCGAGCGTCGTGGCACGAACCGTATGGGGCACGATGGCGGCGCTGAAGCCGTCCGCCGTCACCTCCACCACGGTGAGGCTGACCCCATCCACGGTGATCGATCCTTTCTCGACCACGTAGCGGAGCACGGCCGCAGGAGCGCTCACGCGCAGCGCCGGGGCCGGTTCCAGGATCGTCCCGACGGCGTCCACGTGTCCCTGGACGAGGTGGCCGCCCAGGCGGTCCGACAGCCGCACCGGCCGTTCGAGGTTCACCGGATCACCGGGAGCGAGGCGATCGAGGTTGGTCCGGGACAACGTCTCCTCGACGGCGTCTGCGGTCCACCAGCCCTCGCCCGTCGCCGTCACGGTGAGGCAGCAGCCGTTGACGGCGATCGAGTCGCCCACCCGGGCGTCCTCGGACACGAGCGGGCCCTCGAACACCAGACGCCCGCCATCTCGCTCCCGCACCCGCCCGAGCTCCTCCACGATGCCGGTGAACACGTCGCGCCTACCCCCCCGCCTCGACCCCGGCCAGGGCCGCCTCGGCGGGAGCGCCGGGCGGGTTGCCGGGGGGTGCGAGCTCGATGCGGAGGTCCTCGCCGAGCCGCTCGACCGACCGCAGGCGCCCGCGCCACAGCCCGCCGATCGTGGGAGCACCGGGACCGTCGAACACCGGGCGCCCGTCCGAGCCGCCGAGGAGCGCGGGCGCCACGTACACGACGTAGCGGTCGACCAGCCCCGAGGCGTGGAAGTCGTGGGCCACCGTCGGCCCTCCCTCGACGAGAACCTGGAGGATCTGCCGACGACCGAGATCCTCGAGCACCTGGCCGAGGTCGCCGGTCAGCTCCAGCGCCGGACGGACCTTCGCGTCCGCCGGCGCCCGCCCCAGCACCACGCGCAGCGGCTGTCGCTCGGGCTGGGGGCCCGTCTCCAGGCGCACCGTGAGCTCGGGGTCGTCGGCCCGCACCGTCCCGGCACCCACGAGGACGGCGTCGCTCTCTGACCTGAGTCGATGGGCGTCGGCGCGGGCCTCGGGACCGGTGATCCACCGGCTGCTGCCGTCGGGCGCAGCCACCCGCCCGTCGAGGGTCGCCGCCAGCTTCAGCACCACCCAGGGCCGGCCGGTCCGGCGGTGACTGAGGTAGGGGGCGAGCTGTTCCTCGACGGCGACGGCCCCGACCCCCACCGCGACGTCGATCCCGGCCTGGCGCAGGCGGGCCAGCCCCTGGCCGGAGACGTGGGGATCAGGGTCGAGGACACCCACGACCACCCTGGAGACTCCGGCAGCGACGATGGCATCGGCGCACGGCCCGGTCCGACCGACGTGTGAGCACGGCTCCAGGGTGCAGTACAGGGTCGCTCCCCGCGCCGCCTCCCCCGCCGCGGCCAGGGCTGCGGCCTCGGCGTGGGCCTGGCCCGGGCCCTGGTGGGCGCCCTCGAAGCTCGAGGCACCGGACACGATCACGCACCCCACCCAGGGGTTGGGCGAGGTCTGGGTGCGGACGGAAGCCGCCAGCTCGACCGCCCGCCGCATGGCTGCTTCGTCTCGCATGACGTGTCTCTTGACCGCTCAGTCTAGTGTTCGGTGGGACGGCCGGCCAGAAGGTCGAGGGCGTGCGGCAGCGTGTCGAGCACGGCGTCCACGCATTCGACCGCCCCGGCCGGCGATCCGGGGGTGTTGAGCACGATGCAGCGCCCGAGCGTTCCGGCCACTCCCCTCGAGAGGCGGCCGCGGGGGCTCACCAGTCGCATGGCCTCGGCCAGGCCGGGAGCGTCACGGTCGAGCACCGCCCGGGTGCCCTCCGGGGTCAGGTCGCGCGCCGCGAAGCCCGTCCCTCCCGTGGTGACGACGAGACCCTCGAAGTCCGTCGCCAGGCGGCGCAGGGCGTCGGAGACCGGCTCGACCCCGTCGGCCACCGCCCGGCGGTCGGTCACCGCGAAGCCGGCGGCGGCCAGTCGGTCGGCGAGGGCTCGGCCCGACCGGTCTTCGCGCGTGCCGGCAGCGACGCCGTCGGAGACCGTGAGCACCTTCGCCGTCAGCGGCCGGCTCACCGGCCGGCTCGCTCGTGCTCTCCCTCGGCGGCGCGCTGGAGGAGACGGGCCGCCTCCTGGGGATCGTCCTGACCGAAGATGGCGGTGCCGGCGGCGAACACCTCGGCCCCGGCGCGGGCAGCGACCGGCAGGGTGTGGGACTCGATGCCGCCGTCCACCTCGATGGCCACGGCCAGGCGCCGGCGGTCGAGCTCGGCTCGGGTGCGCTCGACCTTGGGCATCACCTCGGAGATGAAGGACTGCCCGCCGAAGCCGGGGTGGACCGTCATCAGCAGGATGAGATCGAGCCGGTCGAGATAGCTGGCGAAGGCCTCGAACGGCGTCTCGGGATTCACGGCCAGTCCGACGCTGAGCCCGAGCGCGCGCATCTCGCCGATGAGCGACTCGGTGTCGCCGGCCTCGACATGCACGGTGCAGTGGTTGGCGCCCGCCTGCCGAAAGGCCTCGAGGAAGTCGCCCGGGTTGGTCATCATCAGGTGGCAGTCGAAAAAGAGCTCCGTGCGCCGCCGCAGCGCGGCCACGACCGGTGGCCCGATGGTGAGGTTGGGCACGAAATGGCCGTCCATCACGTCGACGTGGAGCCAGTCGACCTCGTCGCCCAGCCTCGCCACCTCGTCGCTCAGGGCCGCGTAGTCGGCCGCGAGGATTGACGGAGCGATCCGGATCATCGCCATCGAGCCTACCGGCGACTAGGGCTGGCGCCAGCGGAGCCGCAGGAGGTACATGCCGTCGGTGCCGGCGGCCTGGGGAAGGAGCAGCGCGCCGCGTCCCCGTGCCGCCCACGGCTCACCGGGCCGCTCGAGTGCCACGAGCTCCGGATGCCGGTCGGCCAGCCATTCGTCGATCGCCCCAGTCTCAGCGTTCGTCATCGTGCACACGCTGTACACGAGAGTCCCGCCGGGGCGCAGGCAACCGGCGGCGCTCTCGAGGAGCTGACGCTGCAGCTCCGCCAGCCGGTCGACGTCGTCCGGCGCGACGCGCCAGCGGGCGTCAGGGCGCCGGCGCAGCGCACCAAAGCCCGAGCATGGCGCGTCGACGAGCACACGGTCGAAGGCCGCCGGGGCAACGGGCGCCGACCGTGCGTCGGCGACGACAGCGGCGACGCCGGGCAACCCGAGCCGGGCAGCGTTGGCCTTGACGACGCGAGCCCGCGCCTCTCGCACGTCGCCCGCAACCACGATGGACGGAAGGCCGGCGGCCATGGCCGTTGCCTTGCCACCGGGCGCCGCGCACAGGTCGGCCACCCTGTCTCCGGGCCCCGCCTCTACCAGCGCCGCCACCCACTGCGACGCCTGGTCCTGGACGTAGCCGTCGTCTCGCTCCGCCGCCACGGCGGGACGGTTCATCTCCGCCAGCGCGGCCACGGCCGCCGACTCGCCGAGATCGTTCGTGAGGCGCTCGACCACCCAGTCCGGATAGCTCAGTTCGGTCGCCAGGTCGGGCCACTCGGGCGGCAGGGCGGCTGCCACCTTGCGCAGCACGGCGTTGACGAGCCCCCGCGCCCGCGACGGAGCGACATCGACCGTGGCAGCCACGGCGGCGTGTGGCGACGTGCCCGCCACGGCCAGCTGGTAGGCGCCGAGTCGCAGCGCGGCTTGGACGTCGTCATCGAGGGATCGGTGGACGTGAGGTCTCAGCAGCCAGTCGCACGCCCGCCGCATACGGGTCGTTCCGTAGACGAGCTCGGTCGTGAAGGCCCGGTCCCGTCTCGACAGCCCGCTCCTTCCGAGCAGGCCGGGGAGCACCAGGTTGGCGTAGGCGCCGTGCTCGATGCGCACCAGCGCGTCCAGGGCCAGCCCTCTCGACGTCGTGGGGGAGGCGGACACGCTCACGAGCCGAGAACCTCCCCGCCCGCCAGGCGGGCGCCTCGAAGCCACGAGTCAGCGGGGACGACGCCGCGGCCCTCCGGCTTCACTTCCACCAGCTCCAGCTTGCCTTCGCCCGTCGCCACGATCACTCCGTCGAGGCGGCCCGGCGGTCCCGAAGCTGCGCCGTCCGCCACCCGCGCCCGGACCACCTCGAGGCGTCGGCCCCGCACCGTGGTCCAGGCCCGGCCCACGCGGATCAACCGGTGGAGCTCGACAGCCGGTCGGGTCCAGTCCAGAGCGAGCTCGGCGGGATCGAGCTTGGCCGCGTAGGTCGGCTCGCCGGTCTGCGGGCGCGGTGTCGGCAGGCTCTCCCGGCCCTGCTCGAGCGCCGTCACGAGCAGCTGGGTCCCGACCTCGGTCAGCCGCTGCCGGAGCTCGTCCGCCGTCTCCTCGGACCCGATGGTGACGCGCTCGCAGGCGTAGACGTCGCCGGTGTCGAGTCCCTCCTCCAGTGCCATGAGGCACACGCCGGTCTCGGCGTCGCCGGCAATGATTGCCCGCTCGACGGGCGCCGCCCCCCGCCATCGGGGGAGGAGCGAGAAGTGGACGTTGACCATGTCCAGGTGGGCCAGCACGTGGGGCTTGACGAGCCGGCCGAAGGCCACCACCACGCCCAGCTCGGCCCCGACGCCCAGCACGTCGTCGACCTTGGCGCTCACCGGGAGGCCGAGCTCCACGGCCGCGGCCTTCACCGGGCTGGGGCTCAGCTGCGGTCCCCGACCCCGGCGCCGGTCCGGTCGGCTGACGACCAGGGCGACGTCATGGCCGGCGCCGACCAGGGCCCGGAGCGCCGGCACGGCGATCTCCGGGGTGCCGAGGAAGACGAGCCGGGCCAGGGCGCCCCTAGCGGCCGGCCGGCCGCCCGTTGCCGGGCAGGCTCAGGGTGCGCTCCCGCAACGTGCGCATGGCCTCCTTGCGCTGCTCGCTGTCGAGGCGCTCCAAGAGGAGCAGGCCGTCGAGGTGGTCCACCTCGTGCTGGAACACCCGGGCCAGCAGCTCGTCGGCCTCGATCGACACCTCGTGGCCGTCGAGGTCGCGGCCTCGCAGGTGCACCTGCCTGGGCCTGACGATGGGCCAGAACAGGCTGGGCACCGAGAGGCACCCCTCGTCGTAGGTCCACTCGCCCTGATGGACGGAGATCACGGGGTTGATCACGGCGCGGGGCCCGTCGCCGACGTCGTAGACGAACAGCCGCTTCTGCACGCCGACTTGGGGAGCGGCCAGCCCCACGCCGGGGGCCGCCCGCATGGTCTCGATCATGTCGTCGACGAGGCGGGCGATGGACTCGTCGACGGTCTCGACCTCGGGCGTGCGCTGCTTGAGCACCGGGTCGCCGAAGGTCCTGATCGGAAGGATTGCCACCGGGAGCACTCTAGGCCGGCCCGGGAGGACGGCCGCCAGAGAACGCCGCCGGCGCGGAGCGCCTAGGCCGGCCCGGGAGGACGGCCGGCAGAGGACGCCGCCGGCGCGGAGCGCCTAGGCCGGCCCGGGAGGACGGCATGCAGAGGACGCCGCTACGCCCGGCGCGGGTCGACCTCGACGCGCAGGCGCCCCGTCGGACGCGGCGCGGCGGCCAGCGCGTCGCACAGGACCCGATGATCAGGCGCCCGGACGAGCCAGCGCCCATCGTCGGGGCCGAGCACGTCGACCGCCCGAGTGTCCAGCGCCGCTGCGTAGCGCTCGGCCGACGGGCCCGAAAGGAGGGCCAGGGCGGTGGCCGGGGGCAGTCCGAGGGCCGACCGCCGCTCGGCGTCGACGGCGGCCAGACGCCCGGGGTCGGCGTGGAGGGCGGCGTCGATCACCTCGTTGCCCGGCAACCGCGTCTGGACGATGATCCGACCGCGCCCTCGACCCCCGACGAGGCGCGAGGCGCGGGCCAGGAGCGCCAGGGCCTGCTCGCTGGCCTGGTACCGGGGAGCCAGCAGCTCCTGGTCGAAGTCGAGGAAGACGACCGTCCCCGCCCCCCGAAGGCGGTGCAAGACGGCCTCGGTACCCACGAGCACCGCGGCGTCGAGGTTGGCGTCGGCGGTCCGCGAGCTCACCTCACCGACGGGCATTCCCGCCAGCGCCTCCAGCTCGTCCCGGACCTTCGCCACGCCGGGGCGGAGGGCTCGCCACCGCCGTGACCCACAGGCGGCGCAGACGTTCGGACGCTCCTGACCGCAGCGCCGGCATCGGAGCAGGTCGCCGACATCGGCCTCCGCCAGCGGGCCCTGGCACCGCTCGCAGCGAGCCAGCTCACCGCAGGCGCTGCAGGCGAGCAGCCGGGCGCGGCCCGTTCGGTTGAGCACGCATACCACCCGCTCGGCGGCCGACGCCCCCGCCGCCCGGGCGATCATCACGAGCCGCTCGGAGAACAGACCCGACCTCGGGTCCTCTTTCCGGCGGTCGACCACCTCGAGCGTCGCCCATCCCTGCCGCTCCGCCCGGCGGGACCCGGTGACGAGCCGACCCCAGGCCAGCTCCTCGAGGGTGGGGCAGGGCGAGACGAGCAGGCACGAGGCGGCGCACCGCGCCGCCCGCTCGGCCGCCACGACCCAGGCGTTCCACGTCGGGGCCCGCTCCTCGCCGTGCGCCTCGTCATGGGCGTCGAGCACGACCACGCGCGAGAGCTTCGGGACGCGAGCCCACGCCGCCGATCTGGTGCCGACGGCCACCCGGCCGCCGGCGGCGGCCTCCGCCCAGTTGGCGGGCAGCAGCGCCACCGGGTGACCGCGGCGACCGAGCCGGTCGGCGGTGCGGGCCGCCCAGTCCTGGCTCGGCACCACCACCAGGGCACCCTCGTCGCCGGCGCGGTCGGCGACCGCCGTCTCGACGAGGGGGAAGGGGTCCGCCGCCGGAGGCAGCCGGACGACGGAGCGCCTGTGCGCCATGGCCTCGGCGACGACGCCTTCCTCCAGCTCCCCCGCCGGCACCGCAGTGTGCCGAGGAGCGTCGCTCCGAGCTGGCTCGGGCAGCTCGCGAAGTGCTCTCGACGGGGATGCCGTGGCCAGGAACGCACCAGTGCGCCCCGCCCAGCGCCATGCCGCCCAGCCGGCCAGTTCCACCACGTCTGCGGCGGGGCCCAGGCCGGTCACCCCGGCGATGGGCCGCAGCACGACCCCCTCAGGCGGCCTGACGCGATCTGCCACGACCCAACCGCCGACGCGTCGGCCGTGGAGGACGATCCTGACTCGCGCCCCCACCGAGATGCGGTCGTCGAACTGCGGCGGGACCGCGTAGTCGAATGGGCGGTCGATGCCCGCCACGTCGGGCAGCACCCGGACGACCCGGCGATCGGCCGACTCCTGGGGCCGGCCTTCCTGGCCGGCCGGCCTCCCGGGCCGGCCTTCCTGGCCGGCGATGCTCCGATTGCCTACAGGCCCAACGACAGCTTCACGTCCTCGAGGCGCGGGGTGGCCTCCCAGGTGAACTCCTTGTCCGGGCGGCCGAAGTGGCCATAGGCGGCGGTGCGCCGATAGATGGGTCGCAAGAGGTCGAGGTCGCGGATGATGGCCGCCGGCCGGAGGTCGAACACCTCCCTGACCGTGCGCACGATGGCCGCCGGGTCCACGGTCTCGGTACCGAAGGTCTCGACCATGACCGACACGGGCCGCGCCACCCCGATGGCGTAGGCCACCTGGATCTCGCACCGGCGGGCGGCACCCGCGGCCACGATGTGCTTGGCCACCCACCGGGCGGCGTAGGCAGCCGACCGGTCGACCTTGCTCGGGTCCTTGCCCGAGAAGGCGCCGCCGCCGTGGCGAGCCGCGCCACCGTAGGTGTCCACGATGATCTTGCGGCCCGTGAGGCCCGTGTCGGCGTGGGGGCCCCCGAGCTCGAACAGGCCCGTCGGGTTGGCGAGCACGTTCATCGTGTCGACGTCGAGATCGGTCGGAAGCAACGGGTGGATCACGTGCTCCCGCAGGTCGGGCAGGAGCAGGGTGTCCAGATCGATCCCCGGCTGGTGCTGGGTGGAGATGAGGACGGTGTCGAGCCGGATGGGGCGGTCGTTCTCGTACTCGACGGTCACCTGGGTCTTGCCGTCGGGGCGCAGGTACGGCAGCACGCCGGCCCGGCGGATCTCCGACAGACGGTGGGCCAACCGGTGCGCCAACCAGATGGGCAGGGGCATGAGGTCGGGTGTCTCGTCCGCGGCGTAGCCGAAGACCATGCCCTGGTCCCCCGCGCCCTGGGCGTTGAGCTGGTCCTCGCCCCCCTTGCCGGAGCGCAGCTCCCACGCCGAGGTCACGCCCTGGCCGATGTCGGTGGACTGCTCGTCGATGGACACGACGACCCCGCAGGTGTGACCGTCAAAGCCGTAGGACTCGCGGTCGTAGCCCACGCTGCACACCGTGTCCCGCACCAGTCGGGCGATGTCGACGTACCCCATGGTCGTGATCTCGCCGGCTACCACCACCAGCCCGGTGGTGAGGAGCGTCTCGCAGGCAACCCGGCCGTTGGGGTCGTCGGTCAGGATCGCATCGAGGACGGCGTCGGAGACCTGGTCCGCCATCTTGTCCGGGTGACCCTCGGTCACCGACTCCGAGGTGAAGGTGTAGCGGCTGCTCATTTCGATCTCCTTGCCCGGCGGGCGACCACGGCATCGAGCACGGCGCGGGCCACCGTCTGTTTGTCTGTCAAGCGGACCTCGTGCTCGCTCCCGTCGTCGGCGATGATGACGACTGCATTGGTGTCGTGCTCGAACCCGACGCCTGGAGCGGAGACATCGTTCGCCACTATGAGGTCGATGCCCTTGTCCGCCAGCTTCGCCGCGGCCCGGGCGACGGCGTCGCGCGTCTCGGCCGCGAAGCCGACGAGGGTCTGACCGGGCCGCCTCCGGCGGCCGAGTGTGGCCAGGATGTCAGGAGTCGGCTCGAGCACGATCTCGGGCACCCCGTCAGCCTTGCTGAGCTTGTTGTCGGCGACCGACTTGGGCCGGAAGTCCGCCACCGCCGCGGCCATCACGAGGATCTCGGCGTCGTCGCTGCGCTCCAGCACCGCCGTCTCCATCTCCATCGCCGTCTCGACGGGCACGACGTCGATACCTCGCGCCACAGGCCGTCCGGTCGTCGTCACCAACGTGACCGACGCCCCGCGGCGCGCCGCCTCGTCGGCCAGGGCGTGACCCTGCTTGCCCGACGAGCGGTTCCCGATGAAACGGACCGGGTCGATGGGCTCCCGCGTGCCTCCGGCGCTCACCAACACGCGCAGCCCCAGCATGTCGCCTGCTACCCCCGTCAGCGCCTCGGCGATGGCGGCCAGCACCGTCCCGGGCTCGGCCAGGCGACCGGCACCGACGTCGCCGCCGGCCAGGCGACCGACGTCAGGCTCGACCACCCGCACGCCCCGCCGGCGGAGGATCGCCAGGTTCTCCTGCACGGCCGGGTGCTCCCACATCTCGGTGTGCATGGCCGGCGCCAGCACCACCTCGGCCCGGGTGGCCAGGAGCGTGGCGCTCAGCAGGTCGTCGGACAGCCCGTGGGCATAGCGACCGATCAGCCTGGCCGTCGCCGGGGCTACCACGATCAGATCGGCCGTCTGCCCCAGTCGGGTGTGGGGAATCGGGTCCGCGTCCTCCCACAGCGAGGAGCGCACCCGCTCCGACGCCAGGGCGGAGAACGTCACCTCGCCCACGAAGCGGGTGGCGTCCTCGGACAGCACGGGCACGACGTGGCACCCGGCGTCCACGAGGCGCCGGCACAGCTCCACCGCCTTGTAGGCGGCGATGCCGCCGGTGACACCGAGGACGACACGCCGGCCCGACAGCGCGGGTGAGGTCCCGCCCGCGTCCCCCGTCGTCATCCCGTCGGCCCCTCCGCCGGCCGGGCGGCTACTTGACCGCCTCCTCGACGTCCTCGGGGCGGACGTAGACGATCTTGCTGACCGCAATCTCTTCGAGCGCGATCGACAGCGGCTTGCGCGAGACCGACGTGACCTGGGGCGGCACGATGGCGCCCAACCCGTCCCCCAGCTGGTTGAAGTACGAGTTGATCTGGCGGCCCCGCTTGGCGGCCAGCGTCACCAGGGTGAACTTCGAGTCGACCTTGTCGAGCAGGTCCTCGACGGGGGGGTCCATCATCGTGCTGCGGCGGTCGGCCATGTGACTCCTTCGGGGCGCGCTTCCTCAGGAACCGCGATGGGCCCCCAGTATACCGAGCAGCTCCCCCACGGCCCGATCTGCGGAGTCGTTCACGACCACGTGATCGGCGATCCGACGGCCCTCGGCCTCCTCCCGGGCCGCCAGCTCCAGCCGGCGGGCGACGTGCTCGTCGTCGTCACCCCGGGCCCGTAGCCGCTCGCCCTGGGCCTCGGGCGAGGGGGCGACCAGAAGGATGACGACCGCCGCCGGGTCGGCCTCCCGCACCTGCCGGGCCCCCTGCACGTCGATCTCCAGCAGCACGTCCTGGCCCGGCGGGGCGTCCGGTGTGGGCGTGCCGTAGAGGTGCCCGAGGTACGACGCGGACTCGAGGAAGCCCCCCTGCTGCAGCCGGGACTCGAAGGCGGCGCGATCGGCGAAGCAGTAGGCGTCCTCACGCTCCCCCGGGCGGCGCGGCCGCGTGGTCCACGACCGGCTCAACCACAGCGCCGGGTCTGCGCTGGCAAGGCGCTCGGCGACGGTGCTCTTGCCGACCCCTCCCGGGCCGGAGATCACGACGATCAGGAGCGGGCGGTCTCCCGAAGCAGGGCCTCTCGCTGGTTGACGCCGAGACCCTGCACGCGGCGGGACTCGCTGATCCCGATGTCCTCCATCATCCGGCGGGCCTTCACCTTGCCCAGACCGGGAAGCGACTCCAGGACGGAGATAACCTTCATCTTCCCAACGGTGTCGTTCTGCCCGCCCTGCTCGAGCAACTCCTCGAGGCTGAGCGAGCCCATCTTGAGCTTCTCTTTCAGCTCCGCCCGCGCTCGACGGGCAGCGGCCGCCTTCTCCAGGGCGGCCTGGCGCTGATCCGGTGACAGAGAGGGGGGGCGAGGCATGCCGCGCACCATAGCGCCACCGGACAGGGGTCGTCGTCAGAGCGGCCGGTTTATCCGCCCAGAGAGCTGGCCAGCGCTTCGGCCGCCGACTCGGGGTGATCGGCGGCGGTCACCGCCCTGCCGACGACGAGCAGGTCGGCTCCGGCGTTCAACGCGGTCCTCGGTGTGGCGGCTCGGGCCTGATCGTCGCGCGCCGTCCCCGCCGGTCGGATGCCGGGGACCACGGCGAGCAGTTGCGGAGCGAGCCGCTTGGCCGTGCCGATGTCCTCGGCGGCGCACACCACGCCACCGCACCCCGCCTCCAGGGCGGCGAGGATGCGTTCCTCGACGACGCCCTCGGCCGGTTCTCGAACACTGGTCAGCACGGTCACCCCCAGGGCTGACGGCGCGCTCGCCCCTACCGTCGCCGCGCCCTCGGCCAAGCCCTCCACCCCGGCCCGCAGCATCGAGGTGCCGCCCTGCGCGTGGAGGGTGAGGTAGCGCACGCCCTGTCGACCGAGCGCCCGGGCGGCCCGACCCACCGTGGTGGGGATGTCGTGCAACTTGAGGTCGAGGAGGACTGGGAAGCCAAGCCCGACGAGCTCGTCGACAGCGCGGGGGCCCACGGCCCCGAACAGCTCCAGACCCACCTTGGCGACGGAGAACCAGGGCTCGAGACGACGGGCCATGCTGAGGGCGACGTCGAGGTCGTCGACGTCGAGGGCAAGGGCGAGGTGCTCGCGCGCGGGTTCAGCCATGGGCCGCTCCGATCAGCTCGGTGACACGGGGGACCCGGTGCTCCTGGCACCACCGGGCCACCTCGGCGAGCACGCGCGCCGGAGCCCGGGGGTTGGCGAAGGTGGCCGTGCCGACCTGGACGGCGGCGGCTCCAGCGAGCAGCAGCTCGATGGCGTCGGTCCCCCGCGTCACCCCGCCGACACCGACGATGGACGCTGCGGGAAATGCGGCGCGACAGTCGTGCACGGCGCGCACGGCGATCGGGTGGATGGCCGGCCCGGAGAGCCCACCACCACCCGCGCCCAAGCGCGGGGCGCGGGTCTCGGGATCGATGGCCAGACCCAGCACGGTGTTGACCAAGGTGAGCGACTCGGCTCCGGCGGCCAGTGCGGCACCGGCGATCTCGCGCACGTCGGTGACGTTGGGGCTCAGCTTCACCCAGCGGGGCCGGTCGCCAGCAGCGCTGGCCGACACCGCCTCGGCGGTGGCCGTCGGCGAATGGGCGAACATCCGGCTGCGGTCCTCGAGGTTGGGACAGCTCACGTTCACCTCGATCGCAACCACCTGGGGTGGAGCCTCGGCCAACATGGTCGCCGCCTTGGCGAAGTCCTCGACCCGTTGTCCCCAGATGCTGGCGACAACTCTGGCGCCTGTCGCGAGCAGCGGCGGCAGCTCGCGCTCCAGCCACGACTCCACGCCCGGGCCCTGGAGGCCGACGCTGTTCAGCATCCCGGTGGTCGTGCCGTGCACCCGGGGGGCCGGGTTGCCGGGGTAGGGCTCGGCCGACAGCGACTTGACGACCACGGCCCCGAGCGACCCGAGCTCCACATACGGAGCCAGCTCCGCTCCGTGGCCGGAGGTCCCCGAGGCCGTCATGATCGGGTTGGGAAGCGCCAGCGAGCCGACCATCGTGGCGAGATCGACCGGCGGGCGGGACCGTCTCACAACGGCAGCCGCAGCTGGTCGCCTTGGTGCAGCTCCTGCAGCGAACGCACCGTCAACGGGGTGCCCGCCCAGTCGGCGATCCCGGCGGCCGCGGCGCGCGCCGCCGCCACCGTGGTCAGACAGGGCACGCCGTGCACGCTGGCCGTGGTGCGGATGTAGGCGCCGTCGGCGCGCGGCCCCCGGCCCCGTGGGGTGTTCACGACGAGCTTGACCTTGCCGCTGGCGATGAGCTCGACGGCGTCGACGCCCTCGCTGTGGCCTCCGCTCCTGACATCCCCCACCTTGGCGACGATCGTCTCGACGGGCACGCCGTGCTCCTCGAGGAACGCGGCCGTTCCGGCCGTGGCGGCGAGCGAGAAGCCGAGCTCGACGAAGCGAACGGCGGCGCCCAGGCCAGCCGCCTTGTCCCGATCGGCCAGCGACAGGAACACGGCGCCCGCGTCCGGAAGGCGGGCCCCGGCCGCCATCTGGCTCTTGGCGAAGGCGAGGCCGAAGGTCCGGTCGACGCCCATCACCTCTCCGGTCGAGCGCATCTCCGGTCCCAGCAGCGTGTCGACGTCCGGGAACCGCTCGAAGGGCAGTACCGCCTCCTTCACGCTCACGCGATCGCCGCCACCCGGCGACGCCAGCAGCCCCTCGGCTCGCAGCTCGGCGAGCGTGGCCCCCACGATGACCCGCGCCGCCACCTTGGCGAGGGCCACGCCGGTGGCCTTGGCCACGAACGGCACCGTGCGGCTGGCCCGCGGGTTGGCCTCGATCACGAACACCTGCCCCTGCTTGACCGCGTACTGGACATTGACCGGCCCCCGGACGTCGAGGGCGTCGGCGATGGCCCGGGTGTAGCTCTCGATGACCTCCACCGTCGACGTGGGCAGCGTGGGCGGTGGGATCACGCACGCCGAGTCGCCCGAGTGCACCCCGGCCTCCTCGACGTGCTCCATCACGGCACCGATCACGATCTCGCCGGTGCGGTCGCGCACGGCGTCCACGTCCACCTCGACGGCGTCCTCGAGGAACCGGTCCACCAGCACTGGCCGCTCCGCCGACAGCCCACCCTCGCGCCCGAGGGAGCCTGCCGCGCCCGTTCCCCCGAACGGTGCCAGAGCAGCCATGGCGTGGCGCAGGCCGGGCTCGTCGTAGACGATTTCCATAGCCCGGCCCCCGAGCACATAGCTGGGACGCAGCAGGGCCGGGTAGCCGATCCGGTCGAGCACGGCCAGGGCCTCGTCGACCGACGTCGCCGTGGCCCCCGCGGGCTGGGGAATCTCGAGCCGGGCGCACAACGCGCTCCAGCGCTCGCGGTCCTCGGCCAGGTCGATGGCGTCCGGGCTCGTGCCCAGCACCAGCTCACGGGGTAGCCGTCCCGCCAGCTTGAGCGGCGTCTGGCCGCCGAGGCTCACGACAACCCCCACGACGTCTCCGCCCGCCTGGGCGGCTGCCTGCTCCGCCTCGATGACGTTGCGAACCTCCTCCTCTCCCACGGGCTCGAAGTACAAGCGGTCGCTGGTGTCGTAGTCCGTCGAGACGGTCTCCGGGTTGGAGTTGACCATGACGGTCTCGTAGCCGGCCTGGCGCAGGGCGAAGCTCGCCTGCACGCAGCAGTAGTCGAACTCGATCCCCTGGCCGATGCGGTTGGGCCCCGAGCCGAGCACGATCACTGTCGGCCGGCGGCTGGGCCGGACCTCGTCCTCGTCCTCGTAGGTCGAGTAGTGGTACGGCGTCGCCGCTTCGAACTCGGCGCCACACGTGTCGACGGTCTTGAACGTCGGTCGTACGCCGGCAGCCAGGCGGGCGCCGCGAACGGCATCATCGGTCGAGCCGAGCAGCCGCGCCAGCTGCGCGTCGCCGAATCCCAGCCTCTTCGCCCGCCGCCAGTCGCTACGGGCCATGTCCCCGACACGGCGGCCGGCCAGGCGCTGGCGCTCCGCCACGATGCGCCCGATCTGGCCGAGGAACCATTCGTCGACACCGGTGGCCGAGGCCAGGCGTTCGGCTCCGATGCCGCGGCGCAACGCCGCTTCCAGCTGGAAGGGCCGATCCGGTGTCGCCACCGACGCCCGCCGGACGAGCTCGTCGTCGGAGAGCGAGTCGAGCATCGTCTCGCCTGGGTCGCAGTTCAGGCCCCAGCGGCCGTGCTCGAGAGAACGGAGCGCCTTTTGCAGCGACTCGGGGAAGGTGCGGCCGATCGCCATGGCCTCGCCCACCGACTGCATGCTGGTCCCCAGGGCATCGGGGATCCCGGGGAACTTCTCGAACGCCCAGCGCGGGACCTTGGTCACGACGTAGTCGATGGTGGGCTCGAAGCTGGCGGGTGTCTCGCGCGTGATGTCGTTGGCAATCTCGTCCAGCGTGTAGCCGACAGCCAACCGGGCGGCGATCTTGGCGATGGGGAACCCCGTCGCCTTGGAGGCCAACGCGCTCGAGCGCGACACGCGCGGGTTCATCTCGATCACGGCCATGTCGCCGCGCTCCGGATCGACGGCGAACTGGATGTTGGAGCCTCCGGTCTCCACCCCGATGCGACGGATGCAGGCAAACGCGGCGTCGCGCATCCTCTGGTACTCGACGTCGGCGAGCGTCTGGATCGGAGCAACCGTGATCGAGTCGCCCGTGTGGACACCCATTGGATCGAGGTTCTCGATCGAGCACACGACGACACAGTTGTCCACCCTGTCGCGCATGACCTCGAGCTCATACTCCTTCCAACCGGCGATGGATCGCTCGATGAGGATCTCCGAGATGGGGCTGGTGGCGAGGGCGGTCCGGGCCAAGGCGCGGAAGCTGTCGAGGTCGTGGGCGATGCCCGTGCCCGCGCCACCGAGGATGAACGACGGGCGCACGATGAGCGGGAAGCCGATCTCCCGGGCGACACCGAGCGCGTCTTCGAGGTTGTAGGCGAAACCCGACGGAGGGACGGAGAGGCCGATCTCTGTCATCGCCGCCTTGAAGCGCTCGCGGTCCTCGGCGGTGTGGATGGCCTCGGCGCTGGCGCCGATCAGCTCGACACCGAAGCGCTCGAGCACCCCCCGCTCGACGAGGCCCACGGCCAGGTTGAGGGCTGTCTGGCCTCCCAGGGTCCCGAGGACGGCGTCAGGGCGCTCGCGCTCGATGATGGCGGCCAGCACGTCGACGTCCAGCGGCTCCACATAGGTGCGATGGGCGAACTCCGGATCGGTCATGATCGTGGCCGGGTTCGAGTTGGCCAGCACGACCCGGTAGCCCTCTTCGACGAGGACGCGACACGCCTGGGTGCCGGAGTAGTCGAACTCGCACGCCTGGCCGATCACGATGGGACCCGACCCGATGACGAGGATGGACGACAGGTCGTCGCGGCGGGGCATCAGCGGCCCGCCTCCATGAGGAGACGAAACTCCTCGAACAGGTACTCCGCGTCGTGTGGTCCCGGACCGGCCTCGGGGTGGTACTGCACCCCGAATGCGGCCAGCTCGCGGCTGCGCAATCCCTCGACGACCCCGTCGTTGAGATTGACGTGGGTGACATCGGCGCCGGGCACGGAGCCCTCGGCGACCGCGTAGTTGTGGTTCTGGCTGGTGATCTCGACACTGTCCGAGGTGAGCCGGCGCACGGGGTGGTTGCCTCCGTGGTGCCCGAACGTCAGCTTGTAGGTGCGCCCGCCCAGCGCGGTGGCCAGGAGCTGGTGACCGAGGCAGATCCCGAACACCGGCACCTCTCCGAGCATGGAAGTGATGGTGTCCACCGCGTAACCAAGCGCTGACGGGTCGCCCGGCCCGTTCGAGAGCAGGACGCCGTCGGGCCGGTCGGCCAGCACCTCCTCGGCCGGCGTCGTGGCCGGGACCACCTGCACGCGGGCCATGGCCCCGAGCCGGCGCAGCATCGCCCGCTTGATGCCGAAGTCGTAGGCCACCACGCGGAGGGGCCCGTCACCGACCTCGTAGGGCTCCGGGGTGGTGACCGCGGTCGCCAGGTCGACGCCTTCGGTGCCGGGTTCGGCCTGGGCCGCCGCCAGCAGCGTCTGTTCGTCGGCGGGACCGAAGGCGCACGGCAGCGCGCCCGCCTCTCGGATGTGGCGGGTGAGACGCCGGGTGTCGATGCCGGCGATGCCGGGGACGCCGTGCCGCTCCAGGAAGCCGCCCAAGCTCTCGACGGAGCGCCAGCTGCTGGGCCGGGTCGCCAGGTCGCGCACCACGACACCCCGGCACCACGGCCGGCGGCTCTCGTCATCCTCGGGAGCCACGCCGTAGTTGCCGATGTGGGGATAGGTGAAGGCGATCACCTGACCTGCGTACGACGGGTCGGTGACGACCTCCTGGTAGCCGCTCATCACCGTGTTGAACACCACCTCGCCCGTGGCGACCCCTCCGCGCCCAGCGGCGCCGACCGTCTCGCCCTCGAACACGGCGCCGTCGGCGAGCACGAGGAGGGCGTCGCTCACCGCTGGGCCTCCCCGTCGATGACGACGGGCTCACCCCGGTACACGGTGTGCCGCACGCGCCCGGTCAGGCGGCGTCCGGCGAACGGCGTGTTACGGCTCCGGCTGGCCATCCGGGCGGGGTCGACGACCCAGGTGGCCCGGGGGTCGATCACGCACAGGTTGGCGGAGGTCCCGGGCGCGATCGGCCCACCGTGGTCGGCCGAGAGCCCTGCGATCTGCGCCGGACGCCAGGACAGGAGGGCCATGATGGCGGCGATCGACAGCACGCCACTCAGCTCGTGGAGGGCCACCGCCAGTGCCGTCTCCAAGCCGATCATCCCCGGTGGCGCGGCGTCGAAGGGAGCCTCCTTGGCCTCCTGGGGGTGGGGGGCGTGGTCGGTGGCGATGGCGTCGAGAGCACCGTTGGCGAGCCCGGCGCGCACGGCGGCCACGTCCGACGGGCCCCGCAGCGGCGGGTTCACCTTGAACACGGGGTCATAGCCGGCCAGCTCGGCGTCGGTGAGGCAGAGGTGGTGCGGAGCCGCCTCGGCCGACACGGGCAGACCCTCGGCCTTGGCCGCCTCCACCATCGCGACCGAGGCGGCGGTGGACACATGGAGAAGGTGGACGCGGGCCCCGGTGAGCCGGGCCAGGCTGATGTCGCGATAGACCATCAGCTCCTCGGCGGCGGCCGGGATGCCGGGAACGCCGAGGCGACTGGACCACTCTCCCTCGTGCATCTGCCCGCCGGCAGCCAGCCGGGACTCCTCGCAGTGCTGGGCCAGCACGACGTCGAGCGCCGAGGCGTACTCGAGGGCCCGCCGCATGAGCCGGGCGTCCTGCACGCCGGTGCCGTCGTCGGTGAAGAGGCGCACGCCGAGGGCAGCCATCTCGGCCAGGGGAGCAAGGCGCTCGCCCTCCCGGCCAACGGTGATGGCCCCGGCCACGGCGACATCGGCCGCCGCCGTTGCGCCGAGGTCGAGCACCTGGCGAACCACGGCGACGGAGTCGATCGGCGGATCGGTGTTGGGCATGGCGACCACGGCGGTGTAGCCGCCCAGGGCAGCGGCGCGAGCGCCGCTCTCGACCCGCTCGGCTTCTTCCCGCCCGGGCTCGCGCAGATGGGTGTGGAGGTCCACCAGCCCCGGGGCCACGACGCAGCCGCCGGCATCGAGCACCACGGCATCCGACGACGGCTCGAGATCGGCCTCGACGGCCACGACCGCGCCGTCGGCCACGGCCACGTCGGCCCGCCGCTCCCCGGTGGCGTCGACCACCCTGCCCCCGCGGACCACGAGCTCACGCGCCAAGGTCTGCCCCCGAGCCCAAGAGCAGGAACAGCACGGCCATGCGCACGGCGACGCCGTTGGCGACCTGGCGGGTGACGAGGGAGTTGGGCAGCGCCGCCAGCTCGGCGGCGATCTCGACACCGCGGTTCATGGGTCCGGGGTGCATCACCAGGGCCCGCTCGGCCAGCAGGCGGCCTCGAGCCCTGGTCAACCCGTAGCCGGCGGTGTACTCGCGCACCGACGGAAGAAGCGACTCCGTGGCCCGCTCGGACTGGAGCCGCAGCAGGTAGACCACATCGGACTTGGGCAGCACCGTGTCCAGGTCGTGGCTCACCACGACCGGCCACCCTGCGAGCGACGGCGGCAGCAGTGTCGGAGGCGCCACGACCGTCACCTCGGCGCCAAGAGTGGAGAAGGCGACGATGTTCGATCGCGCCACCCGGCTGTGCTTCACGTCACCCACGATGGCGACGCGGAGACCCTCGAAGGCCCGGTCGGACCCGACGCTCTGGCGGATCGTGTAGCAGTCGAGGAGGGCCTGGGTGGGGTGCTCGTGCCACCCGTCGCCGGCATTGATCACCGAGGCGGACACCCACGAGGCGACCTGCCAGGGCACGCCAGCGGAGGGGTGGCGGACGACGAGCGCGTGCACGCCCATGGCGTCGATCGTCTCGACGGTGTCCCGGAGCGACTCGCCCTTGCTCAACGAGGACGACGATGCCGAGAAGTTCATGGTGTCGGCCGAGAGCCGCCGGGCCGCCGTCTCGAACGACAACCGGGTCCGGGTCGAGTCCTCGCAGAACAGCGACACGACGGTCTTGCCCCGCAGCGCTGGCACCTTGGGGATGGCGCGCTGGCCGACCTCGACGAACGAATCTGCGACCCGCATCACCTCCTCGATCCCGTCCCGACCGAGATCGGCGATCGAGAGAAGGTGGCGAGCGGTCGTCACCGGCCCGTTGACCGATCCCGTCACCGGCCCACCAGATCGCCGATGACCACGCCCTCCTCGCTCACATCGACCAGCTCGTCACGACGGGTGGGCAGGTTCTTCCCGACGTAGTCGGGGCGGATGGGCAGCTCACGATGGCCCCGGTCGACCATCACCGCCAGCTGCACGGCCTGGGCCCGCCCGTAGTCGTTGAGCGCGTTGAGCGCGGCCCGTACGGTGCGGCCCGTGAAAAGGACGTCGTCGACCATCACGACGACCCGGCCCGACACCTCGAAGTCGATGCTCGTCACCGCCTCCGGCAGCACCGGTCGCAGCCCGATGTCGTCGCGGTAGAAGGCCACGTCGAGGCTGCCCATCGGCACTGCGGTCCCCTCGATCTCCTCGAGGATCGCCGCCAACCGGCGGGCCAGGGGCGCCCCGCCCGTCTGGAGCCCGACGAGGGCCACGCGCTCGAGGCCCCGGTTGCGCTCGATGACCTCGTGGGCGATTCGGGTCAGGGCCCGACGCACGTCCTCGGCCGTCATCACCTGGGCCCGGGCAACAAAAACGCCCCTCCGGGGGGGCGTCAGGTGCCGCTCTCGCTCGGCCAAGAGTCTTCCTCCACTGTCCGTGCAGGCCTCACGGGACCCACTTCACGGTCAGACCAGGAGCTTATCAGTCGGACGCGCTCGCTGGACGGGTCTCGGACGCGATGCTCGCCAACATGCCGTTGACGAATCGTCCCGACTCGTCCGTCGAGTACCGCTTGGCCAGCTCGACCGCCTCGGAGATCACCGCTCCCACCGGGATGTCCGGGCGTTCGAGCAGCTCATAGGCTCCGAGTCGCAGGATGCTGCGATCGACGGCGGGCATGCGGTCCAGCGTCCAGTCGATGGCGTGCCGGCTGATGAGCTCGTCGATGCGGTCGCGGTGGCCGTCGACACCGGTCACCAGGTCCACGACGAAGGGCTCGGGCGACACGGGGAGCTGGGCCAGGAGGGCGGCGGCGCGCAGATCCTTGGCTTCCGCCTCGTAGAGGAGCGACAGGGCCCGCTCGCGCTCCGCGCGGCGGGTGCCGACACTCATCGCACGCTACTGGGCTCGGGTGAGGTACTCGGCGGAGCGGGTGTCGACCTTGATGCGGTCGCCAGTGTTGACGAACAGAGGCACCGAGACGACGAGACCCGTCTCGAGCGTGGCCGGCTTGCGCGCGCCCGAGACCCGGTCGCCCTGCAGGCCCGGCTCGGTCTCGGACACTGTCAGCTCCACGGCCGCGGGCAGGTCGACCCCGACGATCTCGCCGTCATAGAGCGAGAGGACCGCCGAGTCCCCCTCCTTGATGAAACGGGCCGAGTCACCAAGGGCCGGCGCCTCGACGTGGAGCTGATCGTAGGAGGCGGTGTCCATGAACACGTACTGCTCTCCGTCGCGGTACAGGTACTGCATCTCGCGCTTGTCGATAAGCGCCTGCTCGACCTTCTCGTCGGCGCGGAAGGTCCGCTCCAGCACGGCGCCGGTTCGCACGTTCTTCAGCTTGGTCCGCACGAAAGCGCCGCCTTTGCCTGGCTTCACGTGCTGGAACTCGACCACGGAGACCAGCCCCTCGGAAAGGTCGAGGGTCATGCCGTTCTTGAGATCGTTGGTCGAGACGGTCATGTGGTGATGAGGTCCTTAGGCGATTTGGTCAATGCTCGGCAGCCATCGGGAGTGACCACGACGGTGTCCTCGATGCGGACCCCGCCGGTATCGGGGAGGTACACGCCCGGCTCCACCGTGACGACCGAGGACGCCTCGAGGCTATCAGTGGACGTCGACGCCACCCACGGCGCTTCGTGGATATCGAGCCCGACGCCGTGGCCGGTCGAGTGCAGGAAGGCGTCGGCCCAACCGGCCTCTGCGATCACCTCGCGGCAGGCCTCGTCGACGTCGGCGCACGACGCGCCGGCCCGCACCGCCTGCACGCCCGCGGCCTGGCTGGCGGCCACCACCTCGACCATGCGGCCGGCGACGCCCGCCCCGAGATCTCCGACCCACAGCGTCCTGGTCATGTCCGAGCAGTACCCGTCGACGATGGCACCGAAGTCGATCACCACCAGCTCGCCCGCCTCGATCCGCCGGGCCGAGGGACGGGCGTGCGGCTTGGCCCCGTTCGGTCCGGCGGCCACGATCGTGTCGAAGGAGCTGCCGGCAGCGCCGAGCCGGCGCATGGCGAAGTCGAGCTCCAGGGCCAGATCGGCCTCGGTCACCCGCTCGGCCAGCAGGCCCCTCACCTCGGCCAGGGCGGCGTCGGCGATGCCGGCCGCCGCCTCCATGCGGGCCAGCTCTCCCGCGTCCTTCACCCGGCGGAAGTCCTCGACGACGCCCTCGGTCGGCACCAGCTCGGCCCCGCTGAACACCTCGGCCGCGAACCTCCGCTGACGGGACCAGGTGACGTCGGTTGCCTCGAGGCCCACCCGACCGACTCCCCGGGCTGCGGTGGTGAGGGCCTCCAGCTGGGCCGCCACGCCACCGATCTCGACGCGGGCGTCCACTCCGGCCGCCGCCAGCTGCTCCTGGGACTGGGTCTTGTAGCGCCCGTCAGTGACCAGGACAGCGTCTCCCGGCGTGACCAGGAGGATGCCGGCCGAGCCGGTGAACCCGGTCAGGTACCCGACGTTGGACAGGTTGGTGACGACCAGGGCGTCGCAGCCAGCGTCGCTGAGTCGCTCCCGCAACCGGGGGAGGCGGGCGGCCACATCCATCGGCGGCATGGTGGCGGTGTCCGTCATCACGCTGCTGCATCCCGACGCGCCGGCCCGTCGACGGAACCGGTGATCGTCGTGCTGTTCCACCTTTGGTCGAAATGGGGTGCCGCGCCCTCGGCCGCAACGCCCACTTTCGACCAAATGTGGAACAGAGGAGGTCTCGTCAGCGTCGCCCCGGCCGTCTGTCTCGTCACTCAGCTCCACCTCTCGTCGAACACCTGCCGGCGTCCCCTCACGCGCTCGACTCTAGGCGCTGAGGGCGTCGCCGCCCCCGGGCGGCGCCCGTCATACCCGGCCCGCATCCGAACGGGCGGCGAGGATCCGGGCCACGGCGTCGACGGCGAGCTCGTAGCCGAGGCCGCCGAAGCCGGCGATGGAGCCGTCGGCGACCGGCGCCACGACCGAGACGTGCCGCCAGGGCTCTCGGGCGTTGGGATGCGACAGGTGCACCTCGATGACCACCCCGTCGAAGCTGGCCAGGGCGTCGTGCAGCGACCAGGCGTAGTGGGTCAGGGCACCGGCGTTGATGATGATGGCGGCGGCCCGGTGGCGCGCCTCGTGGATGGCGTCGACGAGCACGCCCTCGTGGTTGGACTGGGTGTGCTCCAGGGCCAGCCCGTGGCGACGGGCTGCGGTCTCGGCAGTGTCGACGTGCTCCGCCAGCGTGGCCCGCCCGTAGAGCTCGGGTTGGCGTTCGCCCAGCAGGTCGAGGTTGGGGCCCGAGAGCAGGAGCAGGAGCGGTGATGTCATCGGGCCTCGCCGCCGACCTTGTCCATGTCCGCCAGGGCCGCTCGAACGTCGGAGCGATCGACACCCCGAACGAGCTCGACACCCCGGGAGCTGTCGAGCACGAAGGTGAGGCCGGTGGTCGCCTTCTTGTCCCTCGCCATGAGGTCGATCAGCCGGCCCGCGTCGGCTTCGGCCGGGAGCTCGACGGGAAGGCCGTACCCCTCCACCACCCGCCGATGGTCCCTCACCCGCTCGCTGTCGATCCTCCCCAGCCGTCGGGCCAGCAGGGCGGCGAACACGAGCCCGATGCCGACGGCCTCGCCGTGGCGGAGATCCGCGCCGATGTCGGGGGCGAGCGTCTCGAGGGCGTGGGCCAACGTGTGGCCGTAGTTGAGCACGGCTCGCCGGCCTGCCTCCTTCTCGTCGGCTGCGACGACCTCGGCCTTGATCTCCACGCAGCGCGCCACTCGTTCGGCGAGGGGCAGGTCGGCGAGCCCTTCGGCACCAAGGAATGCGTACTTGGCCAGCTCACCGAGCCCGCTCTGGTATTCCCGCGGGGGCAGGGACTCGAGCACCTCGGTGTCGCACAGGACTGCGGCGGGCTGCCAGAAGGCGCCAACCAGGTTCTTGCCCTCGGGGATGTTGACGCCGGTCTTGCCGCCGATGGCGGCGTCCACCTGGGCCAGCAGGGTGGTGGCCACATGCACCACGGGGACGCCGCGGTGGTACGTGGCCGCGGCGAAGCCGGCCACGTCGGTGACCACCCCGCCGCCGACGGCAACGACGACATCGGCGCGAGTGAGGCCCCAGCGGGCGAATCCCCGGCACAGCTCCTCGACGCTGGCGAGGCTCTTGGCCCCCTCCCCCTCGCCGATCAGGAACGGACTCCACTCCACACCGGGATCGACGGCCACGTCGACCGCGGCCTGGGTGACCACCGCAGCGCGGTCAACGCCGGCGGGGAGTACCTCGAGCAGACGATGACGAGCGCCCGGACCGACCAGCACCTCGTAGGACCGGTCCCCGAGCGAGACCGGGACCCGGATCATCGACGCGTGTCCAATGGCAGGGCGGCGAGCACCCGATCAACCACAGTACGGACGTCGACGCCGTCGACGTCCACGACGGCCTGGGCCAGGTCCTGGTAGACGGGGCGCCGCTCGGCGTACAGGTGGCGGAGGGCGGCGGCAGGGTCGTCGCCGAGCAGCGGCCGCCCGGCACCATCGCCGACGCGCTGGGCCAGCGTCTCCACCGGGGCCCACAGCCAGACCACCACACCACCGCGCCGCAGCACGTGACGATTGTCTGGATCGAGCACGGCGCCGCCGGCCACCGAGACCACCGTTGGCGTGTCAGCGACGGCAGCGGCGGCGAGGGCGCGCGCCTCGGCAGCGCGAAAGGCCGGCTCGCCCCGCTGGGCGAAGATCTCCGGAACCGTCTGCCCGGTGTCCCGCCCCACCTGCTCGTCGCTGTCGAGATGACGCCACCCGAGCCGCTTGGCGAGGAGCCGACCGATCGTCGTCTTCCCGGATCCCATCATCCCCACGATGAAGATGTGCTCAGCCATCCCCGGCACCGACCGGCGACACCGACTCGCCCAGGCTGGCCAGGTAGGCGTCGCGATTGCGCCGCACCTCGTCCAGCGAGTCGCCCCCGAACTTCCGCAGCGCCTCCCCGGCCAGGGTGAGCGCCACCATGGTCTCGGCCACCACGCCCATGGCGGGCACGGCGGTGACGTCCGTGCGCTCCTTGAACGAGAGCGTCTCTTCCTTCGAGACGACATCGACGGTCTTGAGCACGGGCCGGTTGAGCGTGGCCAACGGCTTCATGGCCACCCTGGCCACCAGGAGGCCCCCGGTGGACATGCCGCCTTCCACTCCACCGGCCCGGGTTGTCTCGCGCCAGTAGGCACCGGAATCGGCGTCCCACGCGATGGCGTCATGCGCCTCCGAGCCCCGCTTGGCGGCCAGGTCGGCGCCGTCCCCGAGGCCCACGGACTTCACCGCCTGGATGCTCATCAGGGCCTGCGCCAGAAGTCCGTCGAGCTTGCGGTCCCAGTGGACGTGGCTCCCGAGCCCGACCGGGACGCCGTAGGCCAGGATCTCGGCCTCGCCGCCCAGTGAGTCGCCGACCTTGGCCGCCGCCTTGACCTCGGCCACCATGGCCTGCTCCACCTCGGGATCGAAGCACCGGAGCGGTGAGGCGTCGATGCGAGGCAGGTCACCGGGCTCGGGCCGGGCGCCGGCTCGAGCCTCGACCGACCCCACGGCCACCACGTGGCTGAGCACCTCGATCCCGAGTCGGGCCAACAGGGCCTTGGCGCAGGTGCCGGCGGCGACACGAGCGGCCGTCTCGCGCGCCGATGCCCGCTCGAGGACGTCACGGGCGTCGTCGAAGCCGTACTTCTGCATGCCCGCCAGGTCGGCATGACCGGGCCGCGGCTGGGTCAGCACCCTGGAGGGCGCGCCCGGTCCCGGCGACATCTCCTCCGACCACTTCGGCCACTCGGTGTTGGCGATCACGATGGCCACCGGGGAGCCCAGCGTCCGGCCGTGGCGGATGCCTCCGAGCAGGGTCACCTCGTCCGCCTCGAACCGCATCCGAGGGCCCCGGCCATACCCGAGCCGCCGCCGGGCCAGCTCACCCTGCACCTCCTCCACCGTGATGGGCAGGCCGGCAGGAAGCCCCTCGACGACGACGACCAGCGCCTGTCCATGGGACTCCCCGGCGGTGAGGAAGCGCAGCACAGAGCCCAATGTACCGGTGGGTCCCCGCCGTCGGCCGTGACAGCCGTGGGCGATCAGCCCGACCAGGCGCGGGCGAGCGGACCGCCCCAGAGCACGGCGAGCACGGCGCCGGCGCCGAGAAAGGGAGCAAAGGGCAGCCGCACCATCAAGCCCCTGCCCGTCGCCGCCATCAGAACCAGCCCGGCGAGGGCGGCGAGCAGGAACCCGAGCACCAGTCCCACGACGACCTCACCGAGGCCGAGCCAGCCCAGGTAGAGGCCGATGAAACCACCCAGCCGAACGTCGCCGAAGCCGAGGCCCCGGGGCTGGGCCAGGTGCACGAGAGCCAGAGCGGCGAAGGCCAGGGCGCCACCCACGAGGGCATCGAGCGCGGCCTGACCGGCGCCGTCGACTATTGCCGCTCCGCCCAGCAGCGGCACCGTCAGGGCCAGGGCGGGGCGCAGGACACGGTTCGGGATCAGCCGCTGCTCCACGTCGATGGCGGCCAGCGTCACCAGGGCCGCGAAGAAGAGGCAGTAGGCAGGAAGGACGGCGGCGAGCCCGAACCGCGCGCCTGCTGCCGCGAACAACGTCGCCGTCGACAGCTCTGTGTACGGACGGCCGCGGTGCACGAGGGATCCGGCACCCAGCCCACCCGCGGCACAGGCGCCCACCAGCAACGCGGCCACCGCCGCAGATTAGTAGCGCCGTGTCGCCAGCGGCCCCAAGCGCGTCCGTCGGCGCCGTACCGCTCGACGCCGGAGCACCACCACGACGGCGGCCAGCACGAGAATGGTCGCGGCCACGGCGAGAACGGTGTCACGCACCAACCCGTCGAAGAGACCGGCACCGTGGGCCGGAGCCACCGCCAGGCTGCGCGCGGCCCGCCGGGTGACCGGCTCCGTCGTGGCCGCCGATGCCGGCGCCGACGTCGAGAGCGCAGGCAGGTGGTCGACCCGCGTCTCCCTGGCCACCGGGGTGGCGAAGCCCACGTCGAGGAGCGCGCTCGCCGAGCGGTAGATGTCCGGCGACTGGAGGACGACCGCCAGCATCGTCCGCCCGTTGCGGGTCGCAGCGGCCATGAACGTGTTCCCCGCCGCTTTCGTGTAGCCGGTCTTGATGCCGATGGCGCCTGGGTACAGCTCCAAGCCTCGGTCGACGTTGCGGATAACGTGGACCACCCCGTCGGGCGCCGTGAACCGGTACTCGGGCAGGTCTACGATCTGGCGGATCTCGGGGATAGCCAGGGCCGTGCGGGCGATGACGGCAAGGTCGTAGGCGGAGACGAAGTTCCCCCCGAGGACGGAGAACTGGTCGTCGAGCCCTGCGGGGTCGCGCAGGACAGGGTGGTCGACCAGATGCAGGGCGGCTCCCGTGCGCGCCATCTCGTTCACGAACGCCTCTCGTGAGCCGCTGACCCTCTCGGCCAGGGCAGTGGCCGCGTCGTTCGCCGAGAGCATGAGCATGGCGTGGAGCGTGTCGGTGAAGCTCCAGACCTGTCCCGCCTTCATGCCCAGGTTCACCGACTCGGCGCCGGCGGCCACGGGGCTGACGGGCACCACGGCGTCCGGTGGCAGGTGCTGGGCGGCGATGATCGCCGTCAGCACCTTGCTGATGCTGGCGGGGCGCATGGGCGAGTGGTCGTCAGCGGCAGTGATCACGTTGCCCGTGTCGGCGTCGACGACGACCCAGGCTCTCGGCCCGAGCGGAGGAGCCAAGCCGGGGGTACCTGGCGGAGGCAGGGCGGGAGGTGCGGGAGCGGGGGCCGGCGGAGGCGGCTCCGCCGCGTACGCGACCTGCGGTCCCGATGCTGCGGCCGAGAGCATGGCGGCCAGAAGCCCCAGCAGCGCGACGACGTAGTGGCGCCTGACCGCCCACAGATCCACCGGCCAAGACTAGGACCCCGGTGGCGCCGCGATGCACCATCAAACGGGGCGCGTCGCCGCGTGCTTGTGGTGAATGCTCCTTACTTCTTGGCCGGCTCGAAGTAGGGGTTGTCGCCGCTGGCATGATCGGTGACGTCGACCACCGACGTCACCTCCGGAATTGCGTCGGTGATCGCCACCTCGATGCCTTGGCTCAGCGTGACCTTGGCCAGCCCGCAGCCCTGGCAGCCGCCGCTCAGGCGGAGATAGGCGGTGGAGTCCTCCACGGCCACCAGGTCGGCCCGGCCTCCGTGGGAGGCGATGCTCGGGTTGATCTGGCGGTCGAGGACGGCGACCACTCGCTGGGCGACGTCGCCGCTCAGGTCCGCCGGTGGCCTGTCACCCATGGCCGGGCTGCCCGAGGGGGGCGGGGAGTTGGGGTTGATGATGACCATCCCCGCGTCATCGCCGGCGCCGCTCACGTCGAGTGTTGCGCCGCGGATCTTGTCCACGCTGGCCTCGGGGATCACGATGGTGAGCTCGTCGTCGTGCTGCACCAGGTCGTCGGGACCAGCGTCCACCGCCGCCTGGAAGTACATGTCATAGGTGTAGTTGGAGCCGGCGACGCCGCTGACCTCCAGCCAGAGGGCCAGGCGATCACCGTCGGTCTCCTGGCCCCGGACGTCGAGCACCATGCCGCGAGCCTGGTCGCTGACCTTCAGCACGGGCTGGAACTCAGGTGTCTGCTGCGAGCTCATGTCTTCACCCCTGACGGTAGCCTCGGCTGAGGTGTCATCGTCCACATGATAGATCCGTGGCTCGCCTTCTCCTGATCCTTCCCACGGCCACCTACCGGGCCAGCGACTTTCTCGCCGCCGCCGCCGAGGTCGGCGCCGAGGTGGTCGTGGCCTCGGAGCGCCGCCAGGTGCTGGCCGACATCATGAAGGACACGTTCCTCCAGATCGACCTGCGGCGCCCGGAGGCGGCCGCGGCGTCCATCGTCGCCCTCTCCCGCCGGCGCCGGATCGATGGCATCGTCGCCGTCGACGACCAGGGGGTCCTCGCCGCGGCCATGGCTGCCGGCGACCTGGGCCTGCCCCACAACCCCCCCGACGCGGTGATGGCGACGAGGGACAAGCTGGCCATGCGGGAGACCCTGGCCGCCGCCGGCGTTGTGCAGCCTCGGTTCGCCAGCGTCGGGCCGGACGAGGACGTCGCCGCGGCGGCGGCAACGGTCGGATTCCCGTGCGTGATCAAGCCCACGTCCCTGTCGGCCAGCCGCGGCGTCATCAGGGCGGACGACCCGCCGGGAGCCAAGCTCGCCGGCGACCGGGTCAGGGCCATCGCGGCCGATGCTGGTGAGGACCCCCGTGGTCGCCTCCTCGTGGAGACCTTTGTTCCCGGCGCCGAGGTGGCGGTCGAGGGGCTGCTCCGAGGCGGTGTGCTCGAGACCCTGGCCGTGTTCGACAAGCCGGATCCGCTCGAGGGGCCGTACTTCGAGGAGACGATCTACGTCACCCCGTCCCGGCTGGCACCGTCAGCCGTGGCCGCAGTGGAGCGGACGGCGGCCGCCGCCTGCGCTGCCATGGGTCTGGTCGAGGGGCCGGTCCACGTCGAGCTGCGCACCGAGGGCGGGACCGCGTGGCTGATCGAGGTCGCGGCCCGCTCGATCGGCGGTCTGTGCTCCCGCTCGCTGTCGTTCGGGGTCGGCCTCAGTCTCGAGCGGCTCATCGTGGCCCACGCCCTGGGCATGCCCCTCGACGGGCTCTCCCGCGAGCAGCGGGCGGCAGGGGTGATGATGCTCCCGATCCCCGCCCGAGGTCGCCTGGAGGGCGTGTCCGGTCAGGAGGAGGCCCTCCGGGTGCCGGGCATCACGGGCCTGGACATCTCTATCGCGCCGGGCCGGCCGGTCCGTCCGCTCCCCGAAGGAGACCGTTACCTCGGCTTCCTGTTCGCCAAGGGCGATACCGCCGAGGAGGTCGAGGCCAGTCTTCGCCGGGCGCACGCCCACCTCGGCGTGCGCGTCGTAGATGACGAGCAGGGCGACGGTTAGCGTGGCCGGAGTGAGAGTGCTGCTCGTGTCCACCTACGAGCTGGGCCATCAGCCCCTCCATGTCGCTTCTCCCGCTGCAGCGCTGGCGCGCACCGGCCACGAGGCGCGCTGTCTTGACCTGTCGGTGCAGCAGTGGGACGAGCTGGCGCCCGAGGCGGTGGACTGGGCCGATGCGGTGGCCTTCTCGGTGCCCATGCACACCGCCATGCGGCTGGCGGTGGCCGCCGCCGCCGCGGTGCGGCAGCGCCGCCCGGAGCTGCCGCTGTGCTTCTACGGCCTGTATGCACCGATGGCGGCCGACCCCGCCGTCGCCGGCCTCGCAGACCGGGCGATCGCCGGCGAGTACGAGCCTGCCCTCCTCGCCTGGGTCGCCCAGTTGGCGGCTGAGGGCCGCCCCGACCCCAGCCCGGTCACCGTCGAGCTGGGCAGGGGCAGGTTCTCCACGCCGGCCCGTCACCTGCTGCCGCCCCTCGATCGCTATGCGCGCCTGGCCGTCGACGGGGAGGAGCGCCCGGTCGGCTATGTCGAGGCCAGCCACGGCTGCGCACACCGTTGTCGCCATTGCCCCGTGCCGGTCGTCTACGACGGCCGCACACGTCTCGTGGGCGAGGACGTCGTCGTCGCCGACGTCGCCAACCTGGTGGGCATGGGCGCACGGCACATCACCTTCGGCGACCCCGACTTCCTCAACGGCCCGCACCACTCGCTCAGGGTGGTGCGCGCCATGCACGAGCGCTTCCCGCAGCTCACCTTCGACTGCACGACCAAGGTCGAGCACATCCTCGCCCTCCGCGGGATCTGGGACGAGATGGCGTCCGCCGGGTGCCTGTTCGTCGTGTCGGCGTTCGAATCCGTGAACGACGAGATCCTCGCCCGCCTGGACAAGGGGCACACGGCCGCCCAGGCCGCCGAGGCGGTCGAGATCCTGCGCGCCCACGGGATCGAGATCCGTCCATCGTGGCTGCCCTTCACGCCCTGGACGTCGATGCATGACATCGCGGACATCGTGGACTTTGTCGCCCGCAACGACCTGGTCCCCAACGTCGACGCGGTCCAGTACAGCATCAGGCTGCTCGTACCCCGAGGCTCCTTGATCCTCGACGACGTCCAAGAGCCGCTCGGCCCCTACGACCCCGATCTCCTCAGCTACACGTGGCGCTCACCCGATGCTCGGGTGGACGCCCTTCAAGCCGACCTGGCCTCGATCGCCGAGCGGGCCGCCGCCGAGGACGAGGCCGTGGGGACCAGCTACGTGCGAATCCGGCAGGCCATCAGCGAGGCGATGAACGGCGGACGCCACGACGAGGGCGCGGGCTGCGCCGATGACGCGGCGGCTCTCGTCGGCGCTCGATCGGGATCGCATCGACCTCGCCTGACCGAGCCGTGGTTCTGCTGCGCGGAGCCGACCGCCGGTCAGTTCGGCTCGCTCGGCCGGCTGTCCGACTGACGACGGGGAAAACCGCCCCAGATACCGTCCGACTGCGACGGGTACGACTACCGTGGCCGTGATGTCCCGATCGAGACGCAACGGCAAGCAGCCGGATGGGGTTCACGAGTGGGTGAGCTTCGAGGACCCCGACGAGGAACGGACGTGGGTCTTCGACGTCACATTCCTGCTGAGCCCGTGGACCTGCATCTTCGGTCGCGGCTGCCAGGGCGTCCTGACCGCGGCCGCTCCGGAGCTGGGCCAGGGGTGCTGCTCCTACGGCGCCCACTTCACCGACGAGGAGGACGCGGCCCGTGTGGAGGACGCGGCGGCAACGCTCGGGCCTGACCAGTGGCAGCTCGCTCATCGAGCGCGGACGGGTGCGCTCAAGCGCACACGGTCGGGCGACCTGGCGACGAGGATCGTCGACGGGGCCTGTGTCTTCTTGAACCGGCCGGGTTTCCCGGGGGGCGCCGGCTGTGCGCTGCACCTGGCTGCCGTCGAGCGGCGCCAACCGCCGATGGAGCTGAAGCCCAACGTGTGCTGGCAGCTGCCGCTCCGCCGCGAGGACGATGCCGGCGACGACGGGCACGTGACCACGACCGTCGGTCAATGGGAACGCCGGCACTGGGGCGCCGGAGGGGCCGAGTTCCACTGGTGGTGCACCGAGGCCCCCGACGCCTTCGTCGGCGCCGAGCCGGTGTTCCGCACGATGCGCGACGAGCTCATCGCTCTGGTGGGGCAGGCAACCTACGATCGGGTGAGCCGCTACCTCGCCGACCGCTACCTCGATGGCAGGGCGTACCCGGCCGTACCCGTGCCCCATCCCGCCATCCGCCGTCGCTGAGCACCGGACGTGCCCGTGGCGGCCTGCCGACCTGCGGCGTCAGGCTTCCTCGTCGAGCTCCTCGGCCTCGGCCAGACACCACGAGGCGTGGCCCTCCTGAGGGTCGGCTCCGCACTCCGGGCACTGCTCGGCAGCGCCGTCGGCGTCACGCACCGTGGTTTGACCCTGCTGCCCGAGCTTCAACGTGCGTGCCTCTTCGAAGCGCCGGTGACGTCCCTTCTTCACGAGCCGCTCCCACGTGTCGACAGGTGCTGTGGCGACAGTGTACCCCGCCGCTCTCGCGATCAAGCTCTCCGAAGCCGCTCAGGAACTCGCTAGGGTCTGGCGCAATGCCCGAGGAGCTTGACGTTCAAGCCATGATAGAGCGTTTTCGGCAGCGGGCCGCGGCGGTGCGAAGTCGGGGACTTCCGCCCATCGAGGGCGCCGAGCGGCGGCGCTTCGCCGAGCAGGCCCAGCGCGACTTCATGGACTTCGCCATGATCGGGGACGCCCAGGGGACGCTCGATGATGGGATCCTGACGCTGCGCATCGACCTCCGTCCCCGGGACGGCGACGGGGGCGGGGGCTAGGAGCGGGCCGACTGACCGCCATGGGTCCCCCGTCCGGGGGACAGCAGGGCCTGGCTACGGGCGGACGATCTCGTCGACGATGCCGTAGCCGAGCGCAGACTCGGCCGTGAGGTGCCGCCCGAGACGCAGGTCGGCCTCGACGTGCTCGAAGGCCTGTCCAGTCGCCTCGGCCAGCCGGCGCAGGTAGCTCCGCACCTGGGTCTCCAGACCGGTTGCCCGCCGGTGCAGGTCGGTCGCCGCCCCCGAGAAGTCGGCCGTCGGCTCGCGCAGGTGGATCCGCCCCAGGGCGCCGATGCGGCGGTTGGTGCAGACGGCGAGCACACCGGCGATGGTGCCGCCGACGGTGCTGGCCACCGTGGCGTTGACCTGGACGCCGAGCACCTCGATGGTGTCCATGAGGGTGAAGGCGACATCCAGTGAGTCGGACTCGGCGTTGAGCCGAAGCTCGACCGGGTCGTCCCCGAGCGCGTCCAAGGTCATCACCGTGGCCGCCGCCTCGCTGGCCCGCGCCGAGTCGATCTTGCCGCTGAGCAGGACGATCCTCCGGTCGAGCAGGGCCCGTTCGGCCGACACGCCCGGTTCCCCGAACGGGGATGGTCCGGTCACCGGTCGCCTTTCCGGCCCGGTGCGGGACCACCGCCCCGACCGGCACCGCGCTCATCGTCGGGCTCGCCGAGGCGCCAGTCGATGACCTGGTCGACGGCGGCGGCGTAGCGCTCGAGGCTCGACAGGCGCGCGTCGCCCTGGCCCGACTCGAGGCGGGCCACGGCCGACTGCGACGTTCCCATGCGGGCCGCCACCTCGGTCTGGGACATTCCCACCGCCAGCCGCCTCGCCACCAGGCTTTCGGCGAGCGCCCGCCGGCGACGGGCCATGTCGCCGAAGCCGGGGAGGTAGCGATCATGGCGCCGCTCAGCCACCGGTCCCCTCGGCAGCGGTCGACAGGCGCCCGGCCCGACGACCCTCGCTCATATCAAAGATGATAACTCTCCTTTGGTATCGCATGTATGGTATCAACCACCGGTGATGCCGCCGGCAGCACCAGAGAGCGAGGTGATCGTGGCGTCGTACCAATCCCTGATCCCGACCGTCCTCGACAGCGGACCACGCGGCGAGCGGGCATTCGACATCTACTCGCTCCTTCTCCGCGAACGGATCGTCTTCCTCGGTCAGGAGGTGGATGACCAGATCGCCAACCTCTTGATCGCCGAGATCCTGTACCTCGACGCCGAGAACCCCGACAAGGACATCTACCTGTACATCAACTCGCCGGGCGGTCTCGCCTACGCGGGGATGGCTATCTATGACGTGATGCAGCACGTCCACTGCGACGTGGCCACGATCTGCGTGGGGATGGGCATGTCGGCGGCGGCCATGATCCTCGCTGGCGGCGCGGCCGGCAAGCGCTCGTCGCTGCCGAACTCCAAGGTCATGATCCACCAGGGATCGGCCGGGGCCCGAGGGGCGCCACGCGACATGGAGATCCAGCTCCAGGAGGCGCTGGCCACCACCAGGCGCATGGCCGAGATCCTCGCCCACCACACCCACCAGCCGATCGAGCGTGTCGAGCGCGACATCGACCGCGACTTCTACATGACCGCGGACGAAGCCCGGGCCTACGGCATCGTCGACGACATCATCGCGCCCCGCCGGGGTGTGGCCGCGCTGGCGGCGGCCGCGGCGTCGTGACGGGCCGCCCAGCGCGGTGCGATGTCTGCGGGGACGTCGTGGACTCCCTCCACCCTTGGGACGTGCGGACGTGCGCGTGTGGTCGGCTCACGGTGAGTGGCGGTCCCAAGCACCGTCGGGTCTTGTGGCGGGCGGAGCCGGGGGCCGGGTGGACCGACCTCGCCGGCGAACCCGAGGATGGGGCCGATGAGGAGGCCCACGATGACGAGGCCGACCATGACGAGGCCGGCGATCACGAGCCCGACGACACGGCCGACGACGGGGCCGTGTCGGCGCCCGCCGGGAGATCGTCAGCCGGTGCCGGCTCGAGCTGGCTGACGCCCAGTGGCGGTGACGGCCCGCTCGACCTCGCTCCCGTCGATGGTCTCCCGCTCCAGGAGCAGCTCGACGACCCGGTCGAGCGCGGGCCGGTGCTCGGTCAGCAGCCCCGTCGCCCGCTCCTCCGCCTCTCGCAGTAGCCGCTCCACCTCTTCGTCGATGACCTGCTGGGTGCCCTCGGCGTACGGCCGGCCGCGGCCATCGGCACTGCTCACGTAGTTGGGCGTCGGAGACGAGAACCCGATCGGGCCCAGCCTGGGACTCATGCCGAAGTCCCGGATCATCCGGGTCGCCAGCTCGGTGGCGCCAGCGAGGTCGTTGCTCGCCCCACTCGACGCCTCGCCCAGCACGAGGAGCTCGCTGGCCCGGCCGCCGAGGCGGACGGCAAGGGAGTCCAGCAAATAGCTCTGGGGATACAGATGGCGCTCGTCGACCGGCAGCTGCTCGGTGACCCCGAGGGCCATTCCCGACGGCAGGATGGTGACCTTGGCGACGGGATCGGCGTGCTCCGAGAGCACCGCCACCAGGGCGTGTCCCCCCTCGTGCACGGCGACGGCTCGCTTCTCGTCCGGCAGCAGGGCGTTGGACGCGTCGCGGCGTCCGAGCAGGATGCGATCGCGGGCATCGGAGAAGTCGGCTGCGGTGATCACCTCTCGGTCGGCCCGCACCGCCACGATGGCAGCCTCGTTGACCAGATTGGCGAGGTCTGCGCCCGAGAAGCCGGGCGTGAGGCCCGCCACCACGTCGAGGTCGACGTCTGGTCCCAGCTTTCGTCCCTTGGTGTGGACGGCCAGGATCTTGGCCCGCTCGGCCCGGTTGGGAAGCGGGATCTCAACGGTCCGGTCGAACCGGCCCGGGCGCAGCAAGGCGGGGTCCAGGATCTCGGGTCGGTTGGTGGCCGCGAGCACGACCACCCCGGTGTCCTTGTCGAAGCCGTCCATCTCGGCCAGCAGCTGGTTGAGGGTCTGCTCCCGCTCGTCGTTGGAGGCGAACAGCGACGCACCCCGGCGGCCGCCGATGGCATCGATCTCGTCGATGAAGATGATCGAGGGCGCCCGCTTGCGAGCTGTGGCGAACAGGTCCCGGACCCGGGACGCCCCCACCCCGACGAACAGCTCGACGAAGCTCGAGCCGGTGATGGCAAAGAACGGCACCTCGGCTTCACCCGCAACCGCTCGGGCCAGCAGGGTCTTGCCCGTGCCGGGAGGCCCGACCATGAGTACACCCCGCGGCCCGACGGCGCCCGCCCGGGCGTAGCGGTCGGGGTGGGCGAGGAAGTCGACGACCTCGCTGACCTCCTGCTTGGCCCCCTCGTAGCCGGCTACATCGCCGAAGCG
>DATBBR010000141.1 GCA_036270875.1 Acidimicrobiales bacterium | reverse complement strand
GATCGCCCGGATGACGCTCAAGACGCCGTCGGCCTCTTGGAGGACCTTCTCGCAGAACGTTGCCAGCTGGACATACGGACCAGGCATAAGACCCCCTTCTAGGCGACCCCGGCCAACGCCCGGCCCCATGCGCCCGAGCGCAGTACGACTGGCAGTCTCTCACAGCCGATAACTACGTCCCCTACGCTCACGAATGACCTGCTGAGTAGGCCGTTCGCACAGCGCATAGCCCCGGATGGTTAGAAGGCAGCCGCTCTATCCAACTGAGCTACAGGGGCTCGATTGCGTGCAGAATGCTCCATCAATGATAACTGCCGCGTCCTCGAGAGCTGGGTGTTCGGCTTGACGCGGCAAAGACACCCAGCCAACGTCGACCTGTTCGTCTACACCCGAGGCCGGCCGAGGCAGCGCTTGTATTCGTCGGTCTCATCTGCCCCTTTCCCAGCGACCAGGCCACGGCGTTGATCGAACGGATGGCGGTGAGGGGCGACTACCACATATTCACGGTCGAGCATTCTGGTCGCGTTCAACAACAGCAAGGTCACGGACAAGACGGTCAGCGGGCTGTCGTGATCCCGGGGGATGTGGCCGGTGATGCAGGCAAGAGGCACCGCGACAGGGGATGACGCGGCTGCGCTACTTGTCGTCCTCGAGAAGCCTGCGCAACTCATTGCGCAGGCGACCGAGGCGCTCCTCGACGTCGCCGAGCTGGCTGAGCAGGCGCATGGCGTCTTCACGACGCATCGCCATCGATCCCGGCTGGAGCATGGCAATGGACCGGCGCAATCGCACAAGCTCCTCCCGCGCCATGCCATACGAGTGGCCTCGCTGTGACACGAACACACGTTCCCACACGCCCACTGGCCCGGTCAACCCGTCCTGCGCCGAACCGTGTGGGGGCCTCGTCAACCCCAGATCGGGTCGGCCCCCTTACTCCGGAACCGGCCCCGCGGGACGTTGCATCGATGGTGCTTCAGCTCGACGGGATATCCATTCCAGCATGTCGAAACAGCGCCAGAGCGACAGGCGGTTGTAAACCGAGATGAGGGCCGCGTCGTGAGCGATCTTCTCCGGTAGCTCGGGGGCGAGACCATCCACGACGGCGTCAGCCATCTCGCGTACCTCGGCGCTCTCGCACAGGTCTCGATAGTGCTTCACACAGACGTCGGTCTCTCGCGCAAGGCCCTGTAGGCGCCTCCGGAGAGCCACGGCTCTGGCTTCGATGCTCCTGGTGTCGGCCATCGCTCGCTTTCCTACTCCGGGTGGAACGGTTACGCATCCCCGGCGCGGCCACCTCTACGCTGGCGGGGGCTCCCCGCCAATCGAGCCGAACCCCATTCACCGCGGGATGGGGTCGGTCTGCCGGAGGGGTGATGCCCTGATCCAGGGGACGAGCTAGGGCTGCCCGGTCCGAACCCCTCCAGCAGACCAACCCTGTGTAACTCTCTACCTTCGTAACCCGAACGCCAAACGGTGATTCTCGCCCCCTTCACGCACACCTGTTGTGGGGACCACGGATCGCTCCGGCGGGGGATCCGACCTCCGTCAGGGCTCTCAGGTACCCACTCGCCGCGCGAGGCCTCGCGGTGCTCCCGCTTCGTCCGCGGCCCTGGCACTGGATCGGGCTCCGCCGGCAAGAACCAGAGCAGGAACATCACTCACCCCCCGCCCGTCAGGTCGCGCCTGCGGTGTAGCGTGCGCCCCGCAGTGGTGGGACCGTCGACAGAGGATCGGGAGGGAGCAAGCACATGAGAATCCTGTTGAACGTTGAGATCGACACGGCGAAGGGCAACGAACTCATCAAGGCCGGCAAGATGGGGGAGGTAATGGAGGGGCTCGTCGGCAAGCTCAAGCCCGAGGCGGCCTACTTCTACGCACGCAACGGCTGCCGAGCTCAAACATTCGTTGTCGACGTGCCTGATGCTGCCTCACTCCCAAGCTTGGCCGAGCCCTTCTGGGGCCAGCTCGGCGCGAGGGTCGAGGCCCTGCCTTGCATGAACGCAGAAGAGCTACGTGAAGGGATTGGCCGGCTCGGCTAACAGAAGTGAGAGCCGAATACCTGGCTTCTTCTCACGATTCGGCCAGCGCGCCAGTCGACAAGTCGTCGATCGTCGCCGTCGTCTGCAACACGTGCCCGGAGGCCGCCCGCCGATGAACGGGGCGTCACACCTCGAAGGCGGCCGCTAGCGCGTCGACGGGCGCTTCCGGGCCCGTCACCTCGAGCGCAACGTGGTCGGGGTAAGGCTCGACGGACCATGTCGCCCACCCGCAGCAGGCGCGCTCAGCGGCGGCGAGCTTCTCGACCCGATCGAGTGCGGCGACGTCGAAAGCGACTCGATAACCGTCGGTCGTGCGGACACGACTGAGCACCAGCGGTCTCAGGGCACGCCATTCCCCAGCTCGTTCGTCGAGGTCGGGCTCGGAAAGCTCGCATGGGAACGATCGAGGTGGTTCCGTCACGCATAGAGCTTGCCACTTGGACCCGAGCGCCCGTCAAGGGCTGCGGCGCCCACTGGACCGGCTATTTGCCGATGGCCCGCACCTCGTCGAAGCCCTGTCGCAAGCCTTCCATCAATCCGCCCGGATCGGTGACCGCGGCCGGGTCGATGGTCGCTCCGATGTTGGCCTGGTCGGCGTAGCTGAACAGGACCAGGTTGACCGCGGCGCCGGCCGTGGGCCCGAAGGGGTACACGCCGTCGATGCGGCTGCCTGCGAAGTAGACAGGTACGGGCACGCCGGGGACGTTGCTCGTCACGAAGTCGACGCCGCGCATCATCGACTGGAAGGCGGCCGTCGAGACGCTGGTCCCGAGTCGGTAGAGCACGCCGGCGATCGGAGCGGCGAGGCCCAGTGCCGGCTCGGCGCGGACGTGGCCGACCAGCTCGTGGACTGCCCGCATGCGCCGGCCAGGATCGGCGATATCGAGGGGGACGGCGAAGCGAATCGGCGCGAACTGGTTCCCTCCGCCGGCGTCGCTGTCGCCGTGGCGGATGTTCACCGGCATCTGCATGCGGAGGGCCTCGACGGCCGCACCCTGGCGCTCGTGATAGCGGCGCATACCGCCGATCGCGGCGGCGACGAAGGCGTCGTTGAGATGGCCGTCGACCGCCTTGGCGGCTGCCTTGAGATCATCGAGCGCCACGTCGAGCACGTCGAAATGCCGGCCCAGCGAACGGCCAGTCATGACCGGGCTCAAGGGCTCGGCGGCCGGCGCCAACGTACGGGCGATCGAGCCGACCGTCGCGCTGACCTGCCGCCATGCCTGTAGAGGGTCCCGGCCGGTGGCGGCGAGGGTGGAGAGCACTGCCCTGGCGGCCCGCCGTCCCGTGACCTCGGCCTCGCCAATCTCGTGGGTCAGGCCGCCCACGAACCGGCGCGGAAGCGACGGGATCGACCCCTGCGGCGCGTCGGGCATCGGCCCCCGTTGCTTCCAGCCGTCCCGCTCGAGATCGAAGAAGGCCATGGCCATGTTGACGAAACCGACGCCGTCGGTCATCGAGTGGTGGAGCTTGAGCAGCACGGCGCAGCGACCATCGGCGAGACCGTCGACCACGACGACCTCCCACAAGGGCCGCGCCCGATCGAAGCTCTGCATGGCGAGTGGTTGGGCGACGTCCAGCACGTCGCGCATCGTCCCCGCGCCGGGAGACCGCACGTACCGGACGTGGTAGCTGAGATCGAAGCCCGGGTCGATCTCCCATCGGGGAGGAGCCACGGCGAACGGATGGCTCACGACCCGCTGCCGCAGGCGCGGCACCAGCCGGCTAGCCCGCTCCCACACCTGGGTGAAGACGTCACGGTCGGGCGCCCGGTCCAGCAGGGCCACCCCCGTGATCGTCGAGCGCAGCAGTGGGTCCTTCTCGATGACCCACATCAGCGCGTCGGCGTTGCTCATCCGGTCGGCGTACTGCAGTTCAGCCCCCACGAAGATCCCCCCTTTGGGCCGCCGGGCCCGCCGTCATGCGAGCTTAGGTCCGATCCCCGGGAGCTCTACGCGGTGCTGGTCCGCACGAAATCGGCCACCACACGCCCGAGCTCCTCGCCCCGATCCTCCTGGAGGAAGTGCCCGGCCCCGCTGATCGTCGCGTGGGGCTGGCCTCCCGCACCCGGAACGGTCCGGCGGAAGACGGCGTCGCCTCCCCCGGTGATCGGGTCGCCGTCGCTGAACGCGGTGAGGAAGGGCTTGTCCCACCGGGCGAGGACGTCCCACGCCCGGCGGTTTGCCTCGCTGGCGGGGTCGTCGGGCCGGGTCGGCACCAGCACAGGGAACATGCGCGCTCCTTCCTTGTAGGACTCGTCCGGGAAGGGCGCGTTGTAGGCCGCGACGACGTCGGGTGGCAGAGGGCTGGTGCAACCGCCGCCGACGATGGCGCCGACCGGAAGCTCGGGCGTCTCCTGGGAATACCGCTGCCAGGCCATGAACGCGTCGGACAGGCCCTGGTCGCCGGTGGGGAGGCCGGTGTTGGCTGCGACGACGCGCGCGAAGCGATCAGGGTGCTCGGCCACCAGGCGGAGGCCGATCAGGCCGCCCCAGTCCTGGCCGACCAGGGTGATGTCGGCGAGCCCGAGTCGGTCGAGCAGTGCAGATCGCATCCATTCGACGTGGCGGGCGTAGCTGTAGTCGCCGCGCTCGGACGGCTTGTCGGACCGCCCAAAGCCCACCAGGTCGGGCGCCACGGCGCGCAAACCCGCGGCCGCCAGGACGGGAATCACCTTGCGGTACAGATAGCTCCAGGACGGCTCCCCGTGCAGAAGGAGCACCACCGGGCCCGTGCTCGGCCCCTCGTCGAGGTAGTGGACCCGGAGCAGGGCTTCGCTGTCGCGCACCTCGACGTAGTGCGGCGCGAAGTCGAAGCCCGGCAGCTTACCGAAACGTTCCTCCGGCGTCCGCAGGACCTTCACCTGTCGAGCAGCCAGGGTCTCACGATGACCCACGTCTCCTCGGGCCGGTCGGGGTCCATGTGGAGCTCCATGGGCTGGGGCGGCCCCGGCGGTTCCCCGGGCGCCTCGACGACGATGGCGGGCTGTTCCCGCGGTAGCTCGAGCGCCTGGCGCAGGCCGAAGGCGATCCCCGTCAGGATGGCGCCTGTGGCGGACCGCCGGCGCCACTCCTCCAGCGCCGGCGGAAGCGCCGTCCGCAGCTCCTCGTCGTCGCCGCCCTCTTTCCGGTCGTCCACCTCAGCCACGCCACAAGGTTACTGGGATCATCGACCGACTACGTGGGCTGACCGCTCGCCGCCTCGGCAGCCAACCGGGCGACGGCCAGCGACCGCAGCTCTGCCGTCTTGATCTTTGCGTTGCCCGTCTGGACCAGGTCGGCCTCGACGAAGAACAGCACCCGTCGGGGGATCTTGTAGGAGGCGATCCGGCCGCGCAGGAACTCCTGCACGTCGGCTTCAGTGATGCTTGCCCCGTCGTGGGCCACGGCCGCCAGCACCACCATCTGGCCGAGGGTGGAGTGGGGCACGGCCACGGCCACGGCCGCCTTGAGGCCCGGGTGCTCGAGGAGCACCGTCTCGATCTCGACCGGCGAGACGTTGGCGCCCGCCGACTTGATGAGATCGTCGGTCCGGCCGGTCCAGTGGAGCAGGCCGTGCTCGTCGACGAAGCCTGCGTCACCGGTGTGGAAGAACCCGTCGAGGTCGAAGCACTCCTCGGGGCCGACCTTCACGTACCCCTTCATGAGACAGGTGCCCTTGACCGCGATCCCACCGTCCGCACCGGCTCCCTGGGGTCGGCCAGTGTGAGGATCGACGATGCGCACGTGCATACCCGGCAGCACGGGACCCTGGCTATCGGCCCGGGCCTCGAGCGGAGTGCCGGCCGGAAGGGAGCTGAGGATGGTGAAGGTCTCCGTGAGGCCGTAGGCGGCCCTCGGGCTCCACACATCGCCGACCTTGACGCTTGGATGTCGGCCCCAGCCCGTGAACGACTCGACGTGTCGCAGGGCAGAGAGGTCGCGGCGGGCCCAGTCGGGGTGGTCCTCCAGGTCGGCAACCTGATGCGGCCAGGCGAACGGGGTCGTGATCCGCTCTTCTTCGAGCAGGGCGAGCGACTCGGCCGCCTCGAACCGCTCCTGGAGCACGAGGCACCCGCCCGCGGCGAGGGTGGCGCCCATAACCATGCTGAACCCGGCTGACCAGAACAACGGGTACGGGCTCCATACCCGGTCGTCGGCTTCGATGCCGAGGTGGCGGACGAAGCGCCAGCTCTGCAGGGTCGGCGCCCGATGGCCGTGGAGGACACCCTTGGGGCTGGCCGTCGATCCGGAGGTGTAGATGACGATGGCGTCGTCGAAGGGCGAGACGCTCGCCGCGCAGGCGCGCAACCGCTCCTCGGGCACGGTCTCGGCCCCGGCGAGCAGGTCCGTCCAGGAGTCGGTCCCCAGGCAGACGACCTGACGCAGGAAGGGGAGACGGGTGGACGGATGGCTGCCCCATATCGTGCGCACCGTGTCGAGGTAGGCGTGTCGACCGAGTCCCTCCTGGAGCAGCAGCACGGCGGTGTCGGAGTGCGCCAGCACGTGCTCGAGCTCTGGCGCCTCGTAGAAGGTGTTCATCGGGACGAGCACGCCGCCCGCCATGGCCACGCCGTAGGCGGCGGCGACCCATTCAGGGCGGTTGCCCATGAGGAGACCCACCCGCGTTCCCTTCCCGACCCCTGCAGCCAGAAGGGCCCGGCCGATCCGGCGGCCTTCACGGCCGAGCTGCTCGTACGTCCACCTGGTGGTCGCGGGCGAGCCGGCCCGGCGCCAGGCCAACGCCTCCCGGTCCCTGTGGCGCCCGACGACCTCGGCGAAGAAGCCTCCGAGGGTAAGCGCTCCGATCCCGCCCTCGGTCTCCGGGGGCGGCCCGGAGAACGTGGTCACGCCGGGATCTCGACCTCGACCGGCCCCTTGGCCATGACCGCGCCGTCCTGGGTTGTCATCACGACCTCGATGCTCACGACGCCGGCCCCGAGAGTCGGGTCGTGGCGGGTGCCGATGACCTCCCCGTCGAGGTAGGTCACGTCGCCCTCGAAGGCGGGGAAGCGGTACTGGACCGCCGAATGACGGGTCAGGGCCCGGTCACCCGCCCACATGGCCACGTAGTCGAGGACCCAGGCCCCCATGGACGCCCCGTACCCGTACGCCCGGGGCATGCCGATCACCTGGGCGTGCTCGACGTCGGTGTGCCCGCGCGAGGGGCCGCTGTACAAGCCGTCGCCCAGGGCCGGGTCGGCCTTCGCCGCCTCCAGCTTGCGGTCCATCTCGGGCAGCCACCCGGCCTCGGTGAGGTGATCGGGACCTTCCTGCACGCTGGAACCCCAGACGGTGAAGATGTAGGACCTCCACTCCGTGGCGAACGTCGAGAGTGTGTGGGGACCGATCGGCCGAGTGGGGAGCCGCTGGCCCACCTCGACCGCCTCCAGCGTCGGACTGGTGGATCCGGCGCGGCTGGCGACCCACGCCGACCGCTGGTCGGCCACCTCGGCCAGGCGCTCGGCTGTCCACGTGGGCCGGGGCGCGGCCTGCTCGAAGAACCCGCGGCGGCGGGCCTCCTCGGCCAGGTAGCGCACCGCCGTCGACCACTGCCGGGCCACCATGTCCCCGCGCTGGTTGGTGTAGACGGTCTCGCCCCGGCTGAACATCGTGGGGCCGGCGAACTTGGTGTCGGACACCTTGTAGTCGACGAAGCGGCGCCGCATGCGCAAATGGTCGCCGGGGTAGATGCGGGGCCCGGCGAACCACCACTCGTCGCCGCCGAAGATCATGTGGCTGCCGGGCAGGCTGCCGACAATGGCGGGACCGGCCCCGTGCCCGACGTCGCAGCAGATGGTGAACGACTGCGGGGCCACGATCCGCCGCCAGGGGCTCGCCGCCGCCACCTCATCGTCGTAGTGGATCGGGTTCGGGTACTGCATGCCCTGCACCCAGCGCCGGATGTCCGTCACGGTGACGGGCTCCTTGAGCTGGCCCCCGCCGACGGGCCGCCCCACGTGGCGGTCTACGTCGCTGGTGTCGAGCACCACTGCGTCACCGACCTGCGTCATCCCAACCCCCTGATGCTCGCAGAGCTCTCTGACGGCTATGTCAGCAGGACCCTACACCGGGGGCCGGATCGAGCCCGGCGCGCGCTGTCGACCGGGTCAAGCGCGGCCAGCGCCCACCCGCCCAACCGATCGTGCCAGGCTGGAGGGCCGTGGACCTTCCCGTCATGCCCCCGATCGAGCCCATGCTGGCCAAGCTGGCCCGCGACCTGCCGACGGTGGGAGGCACGGTGTACGAGCCCAAGTGGGACGGATTTCGCACCATCGTGTTCCGCGATGGGGACGAGGTCGAGCTCGGGAGCCGCAACGAGCGGCCCATGACCCGCTACTTCCCCGAGGTGCTGGACTCCGTGCGGGAGTTGCTTCCTGAGCGTTGTGTCGTCGACGGGGAGATCGTGATCGCGGGGGCGGCCGGCCTCGATTTCGACGCCTTGCAGCAGCGCATTCATCCCGCCGAGTCGCGGGTTCGACGCCTGGCCGCCGAGACACCGGCGTCGTTCGTGGCCTTCGACCTGCTTGCCCTGGGCGACGAGGACCTGCGGTCGGTTCCCCTCCGCCGGCGGCGCGAGCTGCTGGTGGATGCCATGCGGTCCGCCCGCCCGCCGATCCACCTCACACCGGCCACCACCGACCGGGAGCTCGCCGAGCAATGGTTCTCACGCTTCGAGGGCGCAGGCCTCGACGGCATCGTGGCCAAGAACCTCGAGGACACCTATCGAGAAGGTAAGCGGGCGATGCTCAAGGTCAAGCACGAGCGCACCGCCGACTGCGTCGTCGCCGGGTTCCGGTGGCACAAGCAGGGAGGGATCATCGGGTCCCTGCTCCTCGGCCTCTACGACGACGAGGGCACCCTCCACAACCTCGGGGTGACCGCGTCCTTCTCCATGGAGCGACGCAGAGAGCTGGTGCTCGAGCTGGAGCCCTATCGCACCGACGACCTCAGCGGCCACCCCTGGAGGGGGTGGGCCGAGGCGGAGACTGGCACCGCTGCCGACGAAGGTCGCAAGCCAGGAGCCCGCAGCCGCTGGAATGCCAAGAAGGACCTCAGCTGGGAGCCCCTTCGTCCCGAGCTGGTGTGCGAGGTGGCCTATGACCACCTCCAGGGGAACCGTTTCCGGCACGCCACGACCTTCCGCCGGTGGCGCCCGGACCGCCGCCCCGAGAGCTGCACCTACCGCCAGCTGGACACGGCCGTCCCCGAGGAGCTGGCGACGGTGTTCGGCACCCGCTCCGGCTGAGCGATCGGACGCTTCGCGCCGGCGGCTTGTTCCCCGGCCGGCCCCCCGGGCCGGCCTCGGCGCTTCGCGCCGGCGGCTTGTTCCCCGGCCGGCCTCCCGGGCCGGCCTACTCGAAGCGGCGGGCGTCCTCGGCCGCGTACGACGCGACAGCAGCGTCGGCCCGCGCCGTCGACTCGAGCCGCTCCACCACCTCACCCAGGCGCGACGCGGGGATGGCGCAGGTCACCTCGCCGCTCGACATGCCGGTCCGGGTGCGGCTCAGCATGCAGCCCACGCTGGCGACCACCTCGCCCTGCTCCTTGGCCGCGGCGACGATGTGGCACTGGGGCTTGCCCTCCACCCGGAGGCCAGGCAGGGCGTCGGAGAGGACCATGAGGGACTTCGCCGTGAGCCGGACGAGGATCACGTCGGGATCGACCGGCGTGTCGGCGAGGGGTCCGTAGGTGATGGCACCGGGCCGGTCTCGGACGACCGGGATGCCGGGGATCATGTCCTCGGTGATCCAGCCCGCTTCGAGAAGCGCGGCGATGTCGGCGCGGCCGCTCACCTCGGCCATCGTCGCCAGCCCGTGGGTCATGCTGCCCACGCTGCAGTTGCCGTGGTCGGCGGGCGCCGTGGTGAACGTGCGCTCGGAGCCCTTCATCCAGAAGACGCAACCCGCCGGGACCCGACCGGTGCGCCCGTCTGGCGTCGGAGGAGGCATGGGCGCGTCATAGGGTTCGACGCCGGCCGGCGGCTCGGTCGAGAACGTGATGGCGATCGGCGGTGCGCTGGGATGAAGGCTGGACTGCAGTCCTTCAGCGAGTGTGGTCCACATCTGAGCTCCGTTCATGGTGTCGGTATCTCGATGCCGTGGGCGGCTGCGGCCATGATGCGCAGGCGCCCGTAGTCGGCCTTGCCGTTGGCCGCCCGGCCGATGGTCTCCACCACAAGGACGTGGCGAGGCGACTTGTAGCTTGCCAGGCGACCCTTCACATGGGCCACGATGTCGTCGGGCTCGAGAGCCGCGTCGGGGGCTACCTCGACCACGGCGCAGATGGCCTCACCGAAGCGCTCGTCGGGGACACCCACCACGATCGCGTCGCGCACCGCGGGGTGGAGCTTGACGACCTCCTCGACCTCCTCGGGGAAGACCTTCTCGCCTCCGGTGTTGATGCACACTGACCCGCGGCCCAGTACGCGCAGCGTTCCGTCGGCGTCGACGGTCGCATTGTCGCCGGGGATGGAGTACCGCGCGCCGTCGATGGTGCGAAACGTCTGCGCCGTCTTGTCGGGATCCTTGTAATAGCCGACGGGGTTCCGCCCGCGCACGGCCAGGAGGCCGACCTCGCCCGAGCCAGGGACGACGTCCCTCCCGTCCTCGCCGACGACCCGGGCGTTGCGGCCGAGGACGAAGCGCGCCGTCCGGGCTCGCCCCTCGGCGCTGGAGATCGAGCGACCCATCCCGAGCGCCTCCGAGGAGGCGAACGAGTCGACGAGAAGCATGCCGGGGTGGTGGCGCAGCAGCCCCTGCTTCGTCGGCTCGCTCCACATCACCCCCGAGGAGAGCACCACGTCGAGGCTGGAGATGTCCCAGCGCCCGGGGGCCTCGTCCAGCACACGCAGGATCGGCTTGGCAAAGGCGTCGCCCACGATCGAGGTGTTGTTGACCCCTTCGGTGGCCACGGTGGAGACGAACTCCTCGGGGTCGAAGGCGCGGCCGGCCAGCAGGACGACCGTTCCACCGGAGCTGAGGCCGGTGAAGGCGGTGAAGGCGCCGGTGCCGTGCATGAGCGGGCAGGCGGGGAGGAAGACCGGACCAGAGCCCGTGATGGCGCGCCGCACACCGGCGAGGCCGGCCTCCTCGTCGTGCTTGATCGGCGCGGCAGCATTGAGGGCCGAGAACAGGTCGTCCTGGCGCCACATGACGCCCTTGGGCATGCCCGTGGTGCCGCCGGTGTAGAGCAGGTACAGATCGTCGCCGCTGCGTCCCCAGGGCGGCGCGACCGGCTCGATCGCCGACTTGACGGCGTCCTCGTAGGCGATGGCCCAGTCGGGACACGGTCCCGATCCGTCGTCCACCCACAGCCAACCCTTGATCCGCGGCAGCCGAGGACGAAGCCGCTCGCTCCGCTCGCTGAAGCTGCCGTGGAAGACGACGGCCACGGTGTCGGCGTTGTCCCAGAGGTAGACGAGCTCGTCGTCGCCGTAGCGGTAGTTGGTGTTGACCGGGACGAGACCCGCCTTGAAGGCGCCGAACACCGACTCGAGGTACTCGGGGCAGTTGTACAGGTACTGGGCCACCTTGTCCTGGGCTCCGACGCCGAGATCAAGCAGGGCGCGGGCCACGCCGTTGGCCCGTTGGTCGGTCTCGGCCCATGACCGGCGCTGCTCGCCCTGCACCAGCGCAGGGACGTCGGGAACCGTCTCGGCCACTACCTCCCAGACGTCGGCGTAGTTCCAACCAGCCATGCGGGGCGATCTTAGAGGCGCCCGCCGCCGCCAAGATCGTCACGCCGATACGCTGAACCGCTGTGGATCTCGAGCTGCCGGGCGAGGACCATCCGCAGCGCGTCGCAGTGCGGTCGTGGCTCGAGGAGCACCCGCACGCGGCTGGGCACCAGCTGGCCGCGGCCGGCTACGTCGCCCCGCACTGGCCGAGGCCCTGGGGGCTGGAGGCTGATCCCATCGCCCAGCTGGTGATCGACGACGAGCTGCGCCGCGCCGGAGTGGCCCGGCCCATCAACCCCATCGGCATCGGGTGGGCGGGGCCGACGCTGCTGCACGCCGGCACACGAGCCCAGCAGGAGCGGTACCTGATGCCGATGCTGGCCGGCGAGGAGCTGTGGTGCCAGCTGTTCAGCGAGCCCGGGGCCGGATCCGATCTGGCCGACCTGTCGACCCGGGCCGTACGGGACGGGGACACCTACGTGGTCTCCGGTCAGAAGGTGTGGACCTCGCTGGCGCACCTCTCGCGCTTCGGGATCCTCCTCGCCAGGACCGACGCCGACGTCGCCAAGCACCAGGGGATCTCCTACTTCGTGTGTCCCATGGACAGCGCCGGCATCACCATCCGTCCCATCGTGGAGATGACCGGCGTGCATCTGTTCAACGAGGTTTTCCTCGACGAGGTCCGCATCCCGGTGGAGAACCGCGTCGGGGACGAGAACCAGGGATGGGCGCTGGCCAAGGTGACCCTCGGCAACGAGCGGGTGTCCCTCTCGGGCGAGGGGGCCCTCTGGGGACGGGGTCCGACCGCCGAAGACCTGCTGGAGCTGGCCCGAAAGGCTGGCGGTGTCGCTGACCCCCACCTGCGCCAGCGCCTGGCCCAGCTGCACATCGAGGCCGAGGTGCTCCGGCTCATCCGGTTGCGCGCCGTGACGGCGGCCGTGAAGGGCCGCCAGCCCGGCCCCGAGGCCTCCGTGCGCAAGGCGCTCGCCGACGAGCACGGTCAGCGGATCATGGGCCTGGCCAAGGACCTGGCCGGCGCCCACGGCATGCTGACGGGGTCGGCCCCGTTCGGGGTCGCCGACGCCCAATGGTCCTATGGCTACCTCTTCGCGCCGGCGCTCACGATTGGCGGTGGCACGTCGGAGGTCCAGCGCAACATCATCGCCGAGCGGGCGCTGGGACTGCCCCACGACATTGACGTCGAGCCAGGCAAGACCTGGGCCGAGTCCCGGAGGGCAGCGCGGGCCTGAGGCGGGGCGCCGACCGTTCTCAGCGAAATGCTCCCGAGCCGCTCAGCAGCCCCCGTTCCCACCTCCACGGGGTGATCGGCGCCGCCCGCGGATAGTCCTCGAACAGCCAGCGGGCGAAGCTGCGACGGGTCCAGTCCGTGGCCCCGACGACCCGAACGGCGCCGCGGGCGCCCTTGCGGTGGCGGAGGACGTGTGACAGGGCGTTGGACAGGTGGTGGTTGGGGGCGAGATTTCGGGACACGTCCCGGCGGTAGCGGCTGGCGACCTCGGCCGGGTCCTCGGCGCGACCGGCAAGGATGGCGTCGGCCGCCAGCGCGGCCGTCTCCAGGGCCTGGGCGATGCCTTCGCCGGTCATCGGGTCGGTGGCCCGGGCGGCGTCCCCGGCGAACAGGACCCGCCCGCCCGCGGCGGTGAGCGGGCTGGTGGTCACCCGGGCGGGGATGGGCCAGGCCCGGTGGGGCGACTCGGGCTCCGCCGCCGGGCCGAGCACGGCGCGCAGAGGCGACCGGTCGACGAGCCCCGACCAGACGGCGGCCATCTCGCCCGTGGGCCGCCCGGCCTGGCGCGGCACGCCGAAGCCGACGTTGGCCCGGCCGTCGGGCAGGGGAAAGGACCAGGCATAGCCGGGCAACAGATCGGGCTCGAACCACACCCACATGTCGGCCGCGTCGGGGCCGACGTTGCCGAAGTACTGCCGGAAGGCGTGCCACTCGCCCAGGTAGCCGGGCTCCTCGCCCTGGCCCAGGGCCTTGCGAAGCGGGGACCACATGCCGTCCGCGCCGATGGCGTAGCGGACCGAGATGGGGTCGAGGCCGTCGGCTTCCAGGACGATCCCGTCGTCAGCGAGGCTCGCCCCTCTGAGCGCGCACCCCTCGAGGATGGTCGCGCCGGCGTCGCGGGCCAGGTCGACCACGGCGGCGTCGAGGTCGCGGCGCTGGGCTACGGCCGCGTAGGTGCCCCGGTCGCGCGGGAACGGCAGCCGCGCCACCCGGCCCGAGGGTGATCGGACCACGATGTCGTCCACCGCCTGCCAGGACGCCACCGTCTTGGGGTCGAGCCCCAGGCGGTCGAGCCGCCGGAGGGCATCGGTGGTGAGGCCGTCGCCGCAGCACTTGTCCCGCGGGAAGCGGGCCCGGTCGAGCACGACGACGTCGCTGCCGGCCCGGGCCAGCCGGACGGCCGCGGCCGACCCTGCGGGACCGGCGCCCACCACGGCGACGTCGGCATCGAGCATCAACCGAAGGCTAGGGCCTCACCGACCGAGCGCGGCCCGCAATGTTTCCAACAGCTCTCGGTGGCGAAACTCGTATCCCGTCGCCTCCAGTCGGGTCGGCCGGACCCGCTGGCTGGCCAATACGGTCTCCCGGGCCATCTCCGAGCCGAGAGCGGTCGACAGGGCGAAGGTGGGGACGCGAAGGAGCGTCGGGCGGCCCACAGCGGCGCCGAGGACGCGGGTGTACTCGGCGTTGGTGACGGGGTTGGGGGCGGTGGCGTTGAGTGCACCCCGAACGGTGTCGTGGGTGAGGGTGTGAATGATGGCGCCCACCTCGTCAGCCAGCGAGATCCAGCTGACGTACTGCCGGCCCGGCCCCAGCTGGCCGCCGAGGCCGAGCTTGAACAGCCGGAGCGCCGTCCCCAGAGCGCCTCCCTCGGCGCTCTGGACGATCCCCGTGCGCAGGTGCGCCACCCGGATGCCCACGTTCTCGGCCGGAGCCGTCGCCGACTCCCAGGCCTCGACCGCCTCGGCCAAGAACCCGGTGCCCGCCCCGCTGTCCTCGGTGAGCATCTCGTCGCCCCGGTCGCCGTAGTAGCCGACGGCCGACCCGCTCACCATGACGGCGGGGGGGGTGTCCAGCTGGGCCAGCGCAGTCGTGAGCAGCGTCGTGCCGTCCACGCGACTGTCGCGGATGCGGGCCTTGTAGGCGGGCGACCAGCGGCGGGCCAGGCTCGCTCCCGCTAGGTGGACGACGGCGTCGGCGCCCTCCATGGCCCGGGTGTCGATCGTGCCGGCCTCGATGTCCCAGCTGACGTCGCCGGGCCCCGGTTGGGCGCCGGCGGTCGGGCGGACGAGCCGCCCGACGTCGTCGCCCCTCGTCCGCAGGGTGCCGACGAGAGCGGTACCGATCAACCCGTGGGAGCCGCTGACGAGAACCCGCATGGGTGCCATCGTCGCGCCGTCGCGAGGTCAGTGGGCTCGTCAGCTGTCGCTGGCGAGCCTGCTCCGCTCGAGCGCCCGCCGGACGGTGGCGGCGAAGTCATCGGGGTGGCTGAGGTGGGCGCCGTGCCCGGCACCCTCGACCTCCACCAGCTCGGCGCCGGGGATCAGATCGGCG